>NZ_JANSHW010000068.1:0-5252 GCF_047461815.1 Synechococcus sp. R6-10 | reverse complement strand
GGGCAAAACTCTCAGAGTACGTGGCCTATGGCTCGTATTAATTCCCTAAGATGGAGCGTATTTTTTGGCGAAGGGCACGAAGGGCTGGACTTCTACCCAGATCTCGACTTTGGGCCAAGACTTCTGGCACCCACTCTAAAATCGGTAGCTGAGGAAAGGTTGGGCTGGTGGCAGAAGCCTGATATTGGCCGGATTGCAGGATGTAGATGGTTAGCTGGTTGCCTTGATAAACCCAAAGTTCGGGCACTCCTAGGCGGGTGTAAGCCTCAATCTGGGTTTTGGAAGTAACATCCACTTCGATGGCCAGATCCGGAGGCGGGTCAACAGATAGATCCAGCCGATCTTTGCCAATCACGGCCTGGTGATTTTGGATATAGAAGCATTCATCAGGTTCGATCCCGTAGTTCATTGCTTGCTGTTTGAAGGTAGCTGACCCAAAACATTCGCAGTCAACTTCCAGTTCCTCTAGCAAGATTTTGACAATGTCTCCAATGATGGATTTTTCTCGCTCATGCTTGGGTGAGGGCATTCTGATTTCCAATATCCCATCGCTGTAGGCAATACGGCTGGCTCGCTTTTCGCCCAGCTCATCTAGGATGGCTTCAAAGTCTAACCAATTCAGATTGTGAATCAGCAGGCGCTGGCCGGGTGGGATGGTGAGTTGTCGAAGCTGGAGGGTGACCATCGTCTGGTTGGGTCTGAGGTCTTTTAGGCTTTGCTTCCCCCAGAGGTAGGGGGCTAAAGCAAGCTGGGCTGGAAAGGATCATGCTGCTTTTTCTTCATTTCGGATGCTAGCCGGTTAATTTCCGGCCAGGCAATGACGAGAGTGTTATAGGCTAGGGCTTCTTGAGTCCAGCCTTTTTTGTCGCAGAGGGTATAGAGCCGATAGGCAAGGTCGCGGGCCACTGCACCTCCATCTGCCAAGCTAGCCAGGAGAGCGGCGGCTTCCATTTCTCCTTTCCGATCGAGGGTGTGGATGAGGGTCTGGGTGATGAGCCAGGCGGAGGAAGCAAGGAGCAAGGAGAGGGAATCTGCTCCCTTTTCTTTTCTCTGGGCTATTTCCTCTCTTCTCAACAACCGCACCTTGCCGGCCTTGGCTTCTAGGATCCCAAGTTCCTCAAGGGACTCAATGCTGACGTTTCTGGCCTTGCTGAGGACTTCTGCTTCCCCGTAGGGGCCTGGCTCAAATTGATATTGGGCAAACCAAGTGGTGGCCCAGCGGCTGCCCTCATCGAGTTCCCCTTCTTGTTCGCTGAGATATTCATCTAGGTACTGGTTGATCAGCTGCAGGGCAGTGCGGACGGTCAGGGGCGAGCCATCGCTTTCCAAAACTGCAGCGTAGCGGGAATAGATGGCCATGCCGGGGCCGATGCTGGCTTGGGCCAAGTCCACAGGCGCAATGCTGCCCTGCTGCAGAAGCTTGAGAGCCTCAGGCAGTTCGCGCTTCAGTTCGGCAAGGAATTGGCGACGGGTAGCCTTGGGCGCATCGGCGGGGCGGGGACGGCAAACCAAGACAATGGAAGAGGCAAGGGCAGATACATTTTTCTTCAAGTTTCCTGTAAGTTCAGTTCGCATGGGCCAAGTGCCGTTGATGGTTAAGCCGGATTGCATTAACCCTTCCAGCATGGTTTCCCAACCCGTAGAGGCTCTGCCCTCACCCTGCCCTCTCCCACCTTGGGAGAGGGGAACTGGATCGTCCATATCCTCATCTTCTTCTCCCCATCGCCCCTTTTGGGAGAGGGGGCCGGGGGGTGAGGGGTCTTCCTCCTGTTGTTTGAATGCGTAGAAGATGGTAACGGGATAAGAGTCATGGCTGACGGCTCTCATGCGTGAGAAGGCTTGCTTAATTCCTTCCTCAAAAAATTCTTTGGCTTTCTGCTTGCTGCCTTCAAAGCGGTAGGGAGTGGAAACCAGTTCTTGGGCTTTAGGAACCAATAGGGTACTGAAAATGTTGGGGTAAACACTGCCTAGAGAGCGACGCAACCAGACATAGAAAAAGTCGGACAGATCAGCATAACCAATATTGTCGCAGTTATGCACACAGCCCATCGCTGTAGTGTAGGAATGATCTACAGTTTCGAGATTGTAGACATAGCCGATGTAGGGTTTACGCTCAACTTTGCGAATGGGGGCGAGATAGCCGTTGTTCCACCAATAGCCATGTTGGCTAAAGCGCTTTAGCGATAGCGATTCATGCTTGGGTTCACCAATATATTCTGCGAGTTTCAGTAAGGATGATCCATTGACGGTGATGTTGTGTTGGGGATAACGGGCGATGACAGGGTTGCCGTTGACGATCGTACTCTTAACGGTTCGAGTGTGAAGGCAAGAGCGAATGCCAATTTTTTGTAAAATGAGTTGAATTTGTCCGGCTAAAGCAGGAGAGACAGTAACGGCTTTGTAGCCGCTGTTAGCACGATAGCCATCGCCCCACCAATAGCCTTTGATCAATTCTTCTAAAAATTCAGCAGGAAGTTCTAAAACCCATTGTGGCAAGCACTTTTGACCCTCTTCTGTATAAAACCAGGTACGAAACAGAGTGGTGATGGGTTTTGAGTAGAAGTTAAGACGGAAAGAGTTGTTGTTATTTTTGCGGTTGTCGGTGGTTTTACCAGGAGCTAGGCCAAAGCAGGCTTGCATCAATTGGATAATGTCTGCTTGCAGATTTTGCTCTTCCCAGTGCAGGGTAAATTGAATGGTGCCGCCATCAGATTCTAGTCTGGCATAGCCTTCTGCAATGAAGAATCCGATTAGACGACAAAGTGCAGGGGTGATTTTTAGGTGAGCGGGAATGGTGTATTGACGATCGCGGCAAAGGGTGGCGGTTTGTTGTTCTCTGCGGCTGAGAGATTTAGACGTTGCTTTTTGGTAGTGCAGTAAACCATCACACTCAAGGTAGTTACTCTCTGGCAACCAATCTTGCAGCGCAATGATTGGCTGAAACTTTTCCGTGAGTAGGGTTGGAATAAAGATCAGGTCGTAGGGTTTGATTTGAGAAGCGGGTATCCAATCTAGCCGATAATCGGCAAAGGCTTGGTGTCGGCAGCGTCCCTGGCTTTTGAGGTAGGAACAATCGGGATGGCAATAGCTAAACTGATAACCACAGGGATTCGTTTGAATGCCATAGATTGGATGTTCTCCAGTGATAATTAGAGGATGGTTAATCCCTGCAACGGTAAGGTGGTAAATCTCTCCCTCATACCAGCGTTTTGATGTGTTGATAACAGGCGAAAAGCGCCCTTCATGGGTTAAGACCAAATCACCAATTTGAATGTCTTGAATAGGAACATAGCCCTTTGAAGTCTGGATAAGAGTATCTGGAGCAAGGCAATAAGGCGGATCGGTGGAGATTATTTTTGGGATTGCATCGTCTGAGTGTGTAAGGGTAGCATCATGTTGATCAACTTTCCCATTATTGGGTACTGAATTTTCAAGAACTCTGATCAAATACTCAAGTTGTCCCAAAAAGTTTCCCGATGAGTTTGAAAATGGGTTGCCTTCTGTAAAGTCCCAATTCATAGGTATTGCTTGTCTTGCAAAAACTTGTTGTACTTTTTCCCCTTTGGTATCCCAAAAACATATACTTGAAGACCGGTTTGCCAATCGGCTTACATTCATCCCCAAATAAACGCTAATCGCCTCTCCATAAGCCCTAGCTCCTGTTCCCCCCTCAGCGAGGGGCACGTTGTCATTGGGGAGTCCGGCGGCAATGGCATCGGCAATGGCTTTTTCCCGTGCTTCCGCCACCAAATCACTGAAGGTGGTGAGGGCAACCAGTTGCCGAGGGGTGAAGAGGTCGGCAAAAGTATTCATTCCGTATAACGGAACACTAACTCGGCATTTACCTTGTAATTCTCCCAATGGCTTCCAAGTAGGTTGTGCTGATTCAGCAATTTCAACGTGTTCTTGTTGAGGTGATAGATACACCCTGCCATTTTGTCCCTCCGCCACAATGGCCATCAGTTGCGCTCCCATGCGTCCGGCCTGACCCTCTTTGCGGATGTACTCCAGCGGCACAGGTGTTCCGCAGGCAATGCAGCGTGCTCCTTTGCGGCCTACGGTTCCCTCCGGCGCTTTGCCCTTACCTGACTTGACCACAAACCGGATTGAGGGAGCAGAAGCGTTCTCTCCCCCATTCACCACCACCGGCTCTACCCAAGCCTCTTTCCCCTTCTTCGTCGAAAGCTGAAACGATCGCACCAAGGGCATCTGACAGCGGCAGGCTGGATTTGGACAGGTCACCGTCCGCGCCCACAACCAGGCAATCACCGTCAACTCCTCTGTGCCTAAGGGGTTTGAATAGGAAGGATAGAGATGTCCAATGCGTTCAAAGGCTTGTTTCCGCATCCAAGCCCCGTAATACCGGACATCTGCTGCCAATCCTTGGGCACCCCGCCAGGCTGAGATATGCTTCTTAGCCCGATCTTCAGGGTTGATGGGGGCTTTGTCCTTAAACTTCGGTGGAATCTCGATCAATGCCTTGTTGATCAGCACCGCCACCGGGTTGAGATCGCTGGCATGGGCCTCTAACCCCAAGCGCTGCGCTTCCAACGGGATGGATCCGCCACCGGCAAAGGGATCGTAAACGGGCGGCGCGTACTTGGCGATGTATTCTCTAACTGCTGCCGGATCCGTAGGGGGCTCTTCTCCTCGATCCCAGGCTAGACATCGGGCAATTTCTCGCTGCGCTGCCTCCAGCACGCCGGAGTTGGGATCGTTCACGTCATCCCAGGACACCAGACCCCGCACGACCCGCTTCCCCTGTTCGATCTCTATGCGGCCCAGGATGTTGAACAGCCGCTGCCGCTCTCGCTCTTGGTCGGCCTCGGTGGGGAACTTGTTCGGCCAACTGGAAGGGTCATCGACCAGGGAAGCCCAGAGCACTGCCCGACAGGCTGCTAGGGGTCGCCGTGCCCACCAGAGATGTAGGGTGCTGGGGTGACCATGGCGGATGGATTTCTCGCGAGCCGATTCCAGATTGATGGCTTCGAGGGGCAGGGCAACTTCAATCAGCTTCTTGCGGCGGCTCATTAGACAAAGGTCAGCTAGAAATTGCAGGAGCCCCGCACTGTACCCGTAGGGTCGGTGTCGGGAGGAATGCTATAATAATACCGCGGACACCAGAAACGGTTGTTTAAGGCACTGGTAACGGTCGTTCACCTACGGTGGCGCGTAGCGCTTTGGGGGTGCTGTAAACCACCCCAGAGGCTCGTGGTTGGCTTGCTAACTGCAGGGCTACTAAAAGCCCGCTC
>NZ_JANSHW010000067.1:0-15804 GCF_047461815.1 Synechococcus sp. R6-10 | reverse complement strand
CTTCATCAAAGCGCATTCCTCCCGGCACTGACCCTACGGGTACAGTGCGGGGCTCCTGCGATTTCTAGCTGATTTTGGGGTTTATGCTGTCTCCCCTTTCCTGGTGGAATGACTTGTTTTTCAACCTGCCGATTGCCTATGGGTTTGGCTACCTTTGTAGCCTGTGGCAGCCACAGTGGCTTTTGGGCGGAACCCTCGTGGGGTATTGGCTCTCCAACTTGATGGGCATTCTCATGATGCAGTTTGGCGCTACGGATGTCGTCGAGAAAAGCGAAAAACCTCGCAATGTGAAACGTGATCTCATGATTGGGCTGGCTTCTTCTACCGCCTATACTTCGGCAATTGTTGGGCTGCTTCAGTTTCACCTCGTCGATATCAGCGCCATCTTCCCCATTTCTTAACCCTATGCCGCTGGCAATTTTCTGGGCAACTTTAGTCGAAGGGATCCTCGCTTTTGTTGCCACCCATATCGACGACTTTTTCTTGCTGGTTCTGTTGTTTGCCCAGGCGCAGCTGCAACCCCTGTGGAAGGGCTGGCACATTTGGCTGGGAGGCTACTTGGGCTTGGCAGGGTTGATCCTGCTCAGCTCTCTGGGATACCTGGGGGGCCTGCTGTTGCCGCCACCTGCGATTGGGCTGCTGGGGTTGATCCCGATTGCGGTAGGCGGTTGGAAATTGTAGCAACCTGAGCTGGAAGAAGCCCTGGAAGAAGAGCTGGAAGAACTGCAAGAGCGCCCAACCCAAAAGGCTTGGTCAGTTTTTTTGCCCCCACCAGCCCTGATGTCCATGCTCCTCATCTTTGCCAACGGCGGAGATAATGTCAGCCTGTACGTTCCTTTGTTTGCCGGCAGCACCCCTCTCCAGTTGGCCCTCTTTGCCACAATCTTTTTTCTGATGAAGGGATTGTGGTTTGCAGTGGCTCAAAAACTGACGATGCAGCCTGCAGTGGCGAAGGTTTTAACGGAACGGACAGAACACTGGGTGCCCTGGATTCTGGTGGGTTTGGGGGTGTGGATCCTGTTCAAAAATGAGACTTGGAGATGGCTTCTGTCTTAGATCCCAAGATCTCAGCTGAGCTCCCGATCGCAAGAGCAGGATGGAGTTCTCTCGAGGCTTAGTCGTTGTGTCGGTCTAGGGAGGGATCCCAGTCCAGATCTTCGTGGCGGTGCTCCCGTTCCCAGCGATGCACCCAGTCCCAAATGCGATAGTGCTGCTCGGCGGTGAGTTGCTTGGGATCCTGGGCCAAAGCGGCAGCCTCTTCTGGGGTGAGCAAAGCAGCCAGGCTGCCGATCTCCACCAAATAGCGGCGTTCTTCCGCAGTGGTGTGGGACTGATTGAGCCGTTGAATTAAACGACGTAAGGTGGCTGCATCTTGACTCATAAGCCGATAGGAAAGAATCGACGAGCATCTAAGCTGGTAAGAACAGTTTAAGAGCAGAATCATCAAAATCACCAAAAGAAAACAGTCCAAATTGTCTGCCCAATGCTCCTCTAATCCTCAAAGGATCCCAGAATGCGCACTTCTGGCTCCAAAAGCACCGACCATTGTTGATAGACCTTTTCCTGGGCCAAGCGAATCAAGCGGTAAATGTCCTTGGCACTCGCCTGATGGCAATTGAGGATGAAGTTGGCATGGCGCTCTGAAATTTGGGCCCCACCGATGCGGTACCCCTTCAAGCCGACCTGCTCGATTAGCCAGCCGGCAGGGTGAGACTCTGGGTTGCGAAAGACGCTGCCACAACTGGGCAAATGATAGGGCTGAGAGCTTAGGCGTTGGTTGAGGTAGCGCTGGGTTTCCCACTGCACCTGGGACGGATCCCTGCTTGGGATCAACTGCAGCGTCGCTCCTGTCACCGTCCAGGGGGAGTCCTGTAGGCGAGAGCGGCGATAGCCAAATTGCAGATCGGCAGGTTCTAGGCGGTAGGGCTCCTGCTCCTCATCCAAAATCTGTACTTCCGCCAGCACATCTGCCATGGCCCAAGCGTGGGCACCGGCATTCATCACCACGGCTCCCCCTAGCGTGCCCGGGATCCCAATCGCCCACTCCAACCCACTCCAGCCTTGCCTGGCGGCGGCCCGCGACAGATTGACCAAAGGCTCTCCGGCAGCGGCCCAAATTCTCCCCCCTTCCAGCAGTTGGATCCCCCGCAAACGGCGAGTGCCGATCACCAGCCCCTTCAACCCGGCATCGCTGATGAGCAGATTGCTGCCTGCCCCCAGCAGCGTCGTGGGGATCCCTTCTGCTCGCGCCCAAGCCAAACACTGCTGCAGCTCCAGATGGCTACGGGGCTCACAATACCACTCCGCTTTGCCGCCCACGCGAAAGGTGGTCAGAGGAGCCAACGGGATCCCCGATTGAATTCGTCCAGATAGCAGAGCCGCCGGCCCGCGGGGGAGAAGCCTGTCTTCAGCGGTAAGACTTGCCGCCTCAGACTCACAGGAACCATCCCGCTGAGGCACCACCGGAGCCGTCGTCATGATTCAATACCTCAGAAGCAGCTATCTTTTCAGCTGAAGTTTGGATTTTTGGCTTGCCCAGGCTGTTCCCTCACCTGAGCCGCATATGCCCGCATCGTAGCGATTATCTGCTGATTTAGGTCCCCTGCGCCCAAAAAAACGGCGAGATCTCCAGGCTGCAGGACGGACGGCAACACCTCCGGCAATCGCGGCAAAGACGACACATAGCGCACATGGGGATGGTGCTCCGCCACCGCCACGGCCAAGCGCAAGCTGTTGTCGGAACCCTCAGGCGCCGGCTCTCCCGCTCCATACGTAGGCACGATCACCACCACGTCCGCCTCCCCAAAGCAGCGGGCAAAATCCTGGAACAAGGCAGCCAAACGGCTGTGGCGATGAGGCTGAAACACGGCCACCACCCGCCGCTGCTGTAGCCGTGCTGCCTGCAGGGTGGCTCGAATCTCGCTGGGATGATGGGCATAGTCGTCGATAAAGGTGACTCCACCCACTTCCCCCTTGTGCTCAAAGCGGCGATGCGCCCCCCGAAATTGCGCCAAAGCTGAGGCAATCACCGCAAACTCCAAGCCCAACTGTCGCCCAACGGCAACCGCCGCCAGGGCATTGCTGAGGTTGTGGGATCCCAACACCTGTAGGCGAAGCTGTCCGAGGAGGGATCCCCTTTCCCAAATCTCGGCGCAGGTGAAACTGGCAGTGTAGAGGATTTGGCGAGCTTGGTACTGGGCTTGGGGATGACCGGTCAGGCTGTAGCCCACATCCACCGCCAGGTGAGCCGCCACGTTGGGACAGTCCAGGCAGGCCACCAGCGTTTGGCTCTGCTGCCCATACTGTTGAAAAGCCCGGATCACCTGCCCCAAATCGGCGTAGTGATCGGGGTGATCCAGCTCAATGTTGGTGATCACCCCAATCTTGGGATAGAGCCGCACCAGGGATCCATCCGACTCATCCACCTCGGCCACCCAATACTCCCCCTTACCCAGACGGGCATTGCCATCCCAGGCATCCACTTCCCCGCCGATAATCAAGGTGGGATCCCAGCCCGCCGAGAGCAACACATAGCCGATCATGCTGCTGGTGGTGGTTTTGCCGTGAGTGCCGGCCACCCCAATGCCAGAGCGACGGTTAAACAGAGCCGCCAACAAGTCTGCCCGGTGCCAAACCGTCAATCCCTTGCCCAGGGCAGCGGCCAATTCTGGATTGGTGGGGCGAATGGCGCTGGAATAGACCACCTGGGGATCCCCGACCAACCCCTCCAAGCTGTGGCCCTGAAAGAAGCGCACCCCCAAAGCTTCCAGGCGGCGGGTACGGCCATTGGCGACAATGTCGGATCCGGAAACGCGAAACCCTTGTTTAGCCAGGATATAGGCCAGGGCCGACATCCCCACTCCACCAATGCCCACAAAGTGATAGGTGGAAAGCAAGGGATCTAGGGGATCCAAATGCAGGGGCGGAGGCTGAGACCGAACCGGCAACGGCGGGATGGGATCCCCTCCTCCAACTGTTTCCACCATCGCAACTCCACCCCACTCCTAAAACCGCCACACTCCAAAAAAAGGACTGCGTTCTGCTGACTACAAACAGGTTCGAACAGGCCACATCATATCAGGAATCCCCAGAGCTAGGTAGGCCGCGCCCCACCGGTTGCCGTGATCTGCCGGCACCTTGGGGAACCCACAGGGGGTGAAAATACGGTGAGCACAAGCAACACAGAATACAGCTGGACATTTTCATCCCAAAAACTTTACACTTATTTAAGAAAAAGAGGCGGCGTTTGTCGTCTGCAAAGCCACAGCAGGTAAAAGGCCATGAACCCACGAGCGCTTTGGTCGCTGGCAGGAGTCGGGCTGCTTGGTTGTGCCGGTCTGGCATGGCTGGGATTGAGCCAACAGGGAGCCACACAGTCGGTATCGGGAAGTGCAGAGGCAACGGTGGAAATGCGGCTGCCTCCGCAAGTTGGTGCTTTGGGTCGCCTGGAGCCGGAGGGGGAAGTGCTGCGCATTGCCGGTTCCCCCGGAGAACGGCTGGGAGAGCTGCTGGTGGCCGAGGGGGATCGCGTGGTGGCAGGCCAAGTGCTGGCCCGCTTGGAAAGCTACGCCGAGCGGTTGGCGGAGCGAGAGTACGCTGCCGCCCAACTTCAAGAGGCCCGCGCCCGGTTGCAGGCCGAGACCCGTTTCAGTCAGGCCCAAATCCAAGAGGCACGCACCCGCCTCAGCCGTCTGGACGAGCCGCAACAGATGCAAATCCGCTCCCAGGAAGCGGTGGTGGAACGTATCCGGGCAGAACTGGCCGATGCCGAGGCCAATCTGGCCCGCTTTCAGGAGCTCTGGCAGGAAGGAGCAATCTCGCAACAAGAGCTGGATCAACGCCGGCTGCTGGTGCGGCAACGACAGGAGGACTTGCGGGCTGCCGAAGCCACCCTGAGCCAACTGCGCCTGGCCCGTGAGCGGGATCTGCTCAATGCCCAAGCCCAAGTCCAAGCTGCCGAGGCGGGACTGAGTCTGGCCCAAGCCCAAGTCCAACTGGGATCCCTGGCCCGCAATCTGGAACTGGCAGAAGCTCGCCTAGAGCGCACCCTCATCCGCGCTCCCCGTGCTGGACAGGTGCTCAAGATCCACACCCGCCCTGGAGAGGTCATCCCCGCCGGCGAGGGCATTCTCGAGCTGGGCAACACTGACCAAATGATGGTGGTGGCCGAGGTCTACGAAACAGACATCTTGCGGGTTCGGCCAGGCCAGCAGGCCACCATTAGCAACCGCGCTCTGCCAGAAACCCTGCAGGGCCGAGTGGAGCGGGTGGGCCTGCAGATTGGCAAGAAAGATGTGCTCAACACCGATCCTGCTGCCGATGTGGATGCCCGCGTGGTGGAAGTGTATATCCGCCTGGATCCGGAGAGCAGCGCCCGCGTGGCTGGCCTGACCAACCTGCAGGTGAATGTGGCCATTGATGTCGAGGGGTAAAGCGGGGGGATGTACAGCCTGTTCAGTGTGGCTTTTATCGCGCGCCGGCTCCCGTTGGCCTGGCTGCAACTGACGCGGGAGAAGATCCGCCTGCTGGTGGCCCTGGCGGGCATCGCCTTTGCCTGCATCTTGATGTTCATGCAGTTGGGCTTCCAGGATAGCTTGCTGGAAAGTGCCATCCGCTTCCACGTGGCCCTGAAGGGAGAGATCTTCCTGGTCAGCCCTCAGTCCAACGCCCTGATTGCCATGAACACCTTCTCGCAGCGGCGGCTGTATCAGGCTCTGGGCTTTGAGGGGGTGCGGGCCATCTCACCCGTTTATGTGGGCTTTGCCCTCTGGAAAAACCCAGAGACCCGCCGTACCCGCAGCATTTTCGTGGTAGGAGTGGATCCCTCGGCTGATCTGTTGGACTTGCCGGAACTGACGCCGGACAAGCTGGAAGAGATCAAAAAGGCGGACGTGGTGCTGTTTGACCGCCGCTCCCGCAGCGAGTTTGGCCCCATCCCAGAGTGGTTTGAGTCCGGGCGAGAGGTGGTTACTGAGGTGGGAAACCGCCGCGTCCAGGTGGGGGGCCTGTTTGAGATGGGGGCCACCTTTGGAGCCGACGGCACCATTCTCACCAGCGACCTCAATTTCCTGCGCATTTTTCCGCAGCGGGGGCGCGGCCTAGTGGATATCGGCGTGGTGCAGCTTCAGCCGGGTATGGATCCGGATCCCTTGGTGCGGCAGATGCGGGCTTTGCTGCCGGAAGATGTGCGGGTGCTCTCACGGGCGGAGTTTATCGATATGGAGCGAACCTACTGGGAAGAGGGCACAGCCATCGGCTTTATTTTCGGCCTGGGGGTGGGCATGGGCTTTATTGTCGGCATTGTGATTGTCTATCAAATTCTCTACACCGATGTGTCGGATCACCTGGCGGAATATGCCACTCTCAAAGCCATGGGCTATACCGATACCTACCTGCTGGGGGTGGTATTTCAGGAGGCGCTCCTGCTGGCCGGCTTGGGGTACATTCCTGCCTTTGCCCTGTCGGTTTTGCTCTACGATTTGACGGCCAATGCCACGTTGCTGCCTATTGCCATGACCTTCAACCGGGCAGTGCTGGTGCTGGGGCTGGCGGTGAGCATGTGTTTCATCTCAGGAGCGATTGCCGTGCGACGGCTGCGGGCAGCCGATCCTGCCGACATTTTCTAGAGTTTTGGCTGTGGGCAGGGCGCCGGGGCGTTGGTAAGTCAATAGTCTGCCAAAGGGGATCGGATGGATGGTGAAGGGTTTGAGCTAGGCTGTCTAAAAACTTCTGGGATCCTCATCAACGCTCTCCGGCCAAAGGTTTCTAAATGGTCTCATCTCAACGCTCCAAATGACGGCCTAAGTGGTCAATGAGTTGTCAACGCAAAGTTTTGAGATTTTGAGTTTCCTATGCTGACTTCTCTTCTCGATCAAGCTGCCCTTGCTTCTGCCCAGAATGCCGTTGAGCCAGTGGTGAAAGCCGAAGGTGTAAACCACTATTTCGGCGAGGGATCCCTGCGCAAGCAGATTCTCTTCGACATTAGCTTTGCCCTGCAGCCAGGGGAGATCGTGCTGCTGACTGGCCCTTCCGGCTCCGGCAAAACCACCCTGCTGACGCTGCTGGGGGCCTTGCGCTCGGTGCAGGGGGGCAGCTTGCGGGTGTTGGGACAGGAGCTGCGGGGAGCTCAGCCCAGTACTCTCATTCAAATCCGCCGCCAGGTCGGGTACATTTTCCAGGCCCATAACCTGCTGCGATCCCTGACGGCAGCCCAAAACGTGCGCATGGCCCTGGAGCTGCACAACGGCCTCTCTCCTCAGGAAGCCCAGCAGCGAGCGGAAGCAATGCTGGCGGCGGTGGGCCTGGGGGATCGCGTCCACTACTACCCGGAACAGCTTTCCGGCGGACAAAAGCAGCGGGTGGCCATTGCCCGCGCCTTGGTTAGCCATCCCAAGCTGGTGCTGGCGGACGAGCCCACGGCAGCCCTAGATAGTAAGTCGGGCCGCGAGGTGGTGACCCTGATGGAGAAGTTGGCGCGGGAGCAGGGTTGCACCATCCTCATGGTGACCCACGACAACCGCATCCTGGACATCGCGGATCGGGTGCTGCACATGGAGGATGGCCGGCTGGAGAGCCAAGGGGTTGCCTAGCTTTGCCCAGAGCAGGCGTGGCGGCGGTACCAGTCGATGGTGCGCTGCAGCCCTTCCCGCAAGCCGACTTTGGCCACAAAACCCATCCTCTCTCGGGCCTTGGAGACATCCAGACAGCGGCGGGGTTGGCCATTGGGCTTGTCCGTTTGCCAGCGGATCTCTCCCCGGAACTCCATCAGCTCGCAGATGAGGGCAATCAGATCCCGGATGGAGATCTCTTCACCGGTGCCCAGGTTCAAGGGATCCGCCCCGTCGTAAAGCTGGGTGGCCATGACAATGCCGCGGGCCGCATCTTCAGCGTAGAAAAACTCGCGGGTGGGGCTGCCATCCCCCCCACACTTCGACGTAGTTTTGGCCCCGTTGCTGCGCTTCGTGCACTTTGCGGATCAAGGCTGGGATGACGTGGGAGCTTTCGGGGTCGAAGTTGTCCATGGGGCCGTAGAGGTTCACCGGCAGGAGGTAGATGCCGTTGAAGCCGTACTGCTGCCGGTAGGCCTGCAGCTGCACCAGCAGGGCTTTCTTGGCGATGCCGTAGGGGGCGTTGGTCTCCTCTGGGTAGCCGTTCCAGAGATCCTCTTCCTTGAAGGGAACGGGGGTGAACTTGGGATAGGCGCAGATGGTGCCCACGCAGACAAACTTCTCCACCCCGGCCAGGTAGGCGGCGTGGATGAGCTGGGATCCCATGATGAGGTTGTCGTAGAAGAGTTCTGCCGGCTTGGCTTGGTTGAGGCCGATGCCACCCACGTGGGCGGCCAAATGGATGACGATATCTTGCCCTTGCACCACCTCTTGGCAGACTTCCCAACGGCGCAGATCCTGGGTGCGGGAGCGCGGGATGCGCACCTGCTCCGGCTTTACCCCCAGCACCTGCAACTGTTGCAGCACATGTTTGCCCAAAAAGCCGCTGCCCCCTGTGAGCAAAATGCGCTTCTGGCTGAGATCGACGGAGCTGGGCAAGCTGTTGGGCATAGATCCGACGCAGAGAACTTCCGGCTTTCATTATGCTGCAGACGGGATAGCCGTATTCCAGACTTGTTGGCAATGGTCATCGAGAATAGGCAAGGCATCAACTCAAAACCTGGGCAAACCGCGCCGGCGACAGAGCAGGGATCCATTCATCCGCTTGTCCATAGGCTTGTTGGGCGAAGCGACGGGCCAAAGCGGGCACGATGGGCAGGGGATTGCTGAAGCCGGAAAACAGTTGTAAGCCTTCCCAGCCGGGCAGGGATCCCACCAGAGGCTGGTGATCGGCGCTAAAGGCCACCAAGCAGTGATACCACCGTCCGGGCAGGTGGGCCAACTTGGGCAGGTAGCGACCAGCCTGTTCCCGGATCTGGGCTTCGCTGGCGGCTGCATCCACCTCGGCATGGGGATCTGTCAATACCCGGCTGATCTGGCCCATGCGAATGCTGCCATCCACAAATTGCAGGATCCCGGCATCCAAAATCGGCGGGCCAAGCTCGTGCCCCGGCTCGTCCCAAAGGGGATCCCGATCGGGATAGGCGGCTTGTCGTTCCAGTTCCAAGCGTTGCACGGGCACGCTCATCACCAACGCTTTCAATTGCAAATCCGAGGGCTCCAGCTCCAGGGATTCGGCATGGGTGTAGTAGATGGGCACCCGGATTCCCGCTTGGCGCAACAGAGCCCGTGTCCAGCCGCCGGCGCACACCACCACCTGGCCTGCTCCGTAGCAGTCGGCTCCGGACTCTACGCCCGTGATGCGCGCTCCCTGCCGCCGCAGGGCCGTTGCTGTTGCGATCAAGAGGGATCCCCCCAATCGTTGAAAGGCTTTTTGAAAGGCCAGCGCCGTCAACAAGGGGTTGATGTGGCCATGCCGAGCCCAGAGGACTACTTCCAGAGCGGCCGGATCCAGCAGCGGCTCCAGCTCGCAGGCTGCCGCCACCGAAATCCGCCGGGGTGGGATGCGACAGTCGGCCAGATCCGCCTCAACGGCCTCTGCATCGTAGCCGGGGGCAATGGGCATGAGCAGATCCAGCTCACGAAATTGAATGTCTGCCTCCAGCTCTTCTGACAGGGTGCGGTAGCGTTGGATCCCTTCTTCCCCCAAAGCTTTGAGCAGCGGCGTTTTGCCCGCCCAATGGGCCAAGCCCCCGTAGCTGTAGCGGGTTGCTCCGTTCAGCACTCCATCTTTCTCCATCAGCAGAACGGATCCCCCCTGGCGGGCCAGTTCATAGCTTAGGGCTGCCCCGGTAATCCCACCGCCGATCAGAATCCAGTCGTAGTTGGCCATCACTTCCCTCTTTGCCCTGAACCTCATCTTGCGGCAAAGAGGCTCAGTTTGGGGTAGCGAGCGCAGCAGAACTCGGATCCGCACTGGTGGCGGTACTGGCTGAAGCGGAACTCACAAAGGGCTTCCTTGAGTCCAGATTGAGAGTCCCCTTGGGTCCAGAGTCAACATAAAAGGCAGGTTAGTGGCATCGGCCATCTGCAAATGAACCTGTGGCGGCATCTGGCCCAGACTTTATCGCTGCACACTTCCCCAACAGGCAAAAGGGGCCAACCTGGACAGAGAACATAGCCAACAGAAACGGGCGGAGATCTCCGGGATCCCTGCCCATCCTGGTTTGAGGCGGGTTATTCTCTGCCCTCAGGCGCTTTCAAGACTCTCCCGCCAGGCGGGCGTAAAACAGGCCTTGAATGCGAACAGTGTGGGGTTCCATCGCCCCTTGCTCGGTGCTGGAAGGCTGAATGCTAACAAAGGATCCCGCCATTTCGCCAGTGCTGGGATCCACGCGAGCAATCCGCAGGGACATTTTCCCCTGGGAAACCTCGTCCACCTTGCGGTTGGTGGCAAAATCATCTTTGGCAGCCTGTAGACCTACCGCAGTGTCGTAGCCGGTGTTGGATCCCCGCCCGCGCGGGTCGAGGAAGGTGCTGCTGTGATAGCCGGGCACCAAGAACTCCCCTTCAAAATCCGTCGAAGGGTCAATGGCGGAGCCCTGGGCAGTGGCGACCAAGTCTTTCACGCTAAACAGAAACGGCACCAGCTCGCGGCGGGGCATTTGGCCGGTGGTCGGCTGAAAGGTGATCCCATCCACCACTTTGAGCTCCAGCGCACCGTCTTTGGGAGTCACCTCAGCTTTAATCGGCCCCAGAGTGGCCGCTGAGATCATGATGTTTTTGGCCTTGATGAACTCTTTCTCGCCGTTCCGCTTTTCCTCTTCCACCTCAATTTGCACCGGCTGGAAGCAGACATCCGTCAGCTTCAGGGATCCCCCCCTAGGCACTTCGATACGGCCCCGGGCGTTGTCCGAGACCGAAGGGCAAATGGCGGCCTTGCCGGTGTTGCGGATCTGGTCATAGGTCAGCGGCGCCTTGGCAGCCTTAGCCGGAACAGCAAAGACGCTCAAACAAAGCGCCAACAGGATGGCGAGCAGTGGACGGTACCGCATAATCAACCTCGAAAAACCTTTTTTGAATCTGAACGCTGCTGGGGGAAATAAGCCCGAATGCCCCCATTGTACGCAATCGTGATCCCCCTCAGAGGAAGTGCCTCAAAATTAGCCACCCACCAACAGGGATCCCAGCCAGCGTTCCCGAATCTGGGTGATCAACTCGCGGATAGGCTGTTGGTTGACACGGTAGCTGATGGGATGGGCAATCAGGCGAGCTGTACTCTCGAATAGGCAGTCTCGCTCAATCAGGCCGTTTTCCCTCAGGGTGCGCCCTGTGGCTACCAAGTCGACGATGGCATCGGCCATGCCGGTGAGGGGGGCCAACTCCACCGAACCATAGAGAGAGATAAGCTCCACCGGCAAATCCAGGCGGTCAAAATACTCGCGGGCGCAGCCGACAAACTTAGAAGCCACGCGGGCATGAGCAGGCAACTGAGCTGCCGAGTGGTAGGGGCTATCTTGGGGAAGGGCCACCGACATGCGACAGTGGCCAAATTGGAGATCCAACAGGTGGGCCACCCGCGCTTCGGTGCCGGCATAGCGCTCCCGCAAGACGTCGTAGCCGACAATGCCCAACTGCGCCTGCCCGTACTCCACGTACACCGGCACATCGTGAGTGCGCACCAGCAGCGCTTCGTAGCGTTGTCCGTTCAGCCGGGTGGGGGATTCAATCCGCAGCAGGCGATTGCCGGGATCCAAAAAACGGCTGAAATCGATCCCCACCTGCTGCAGGCATTGAATGGCCTCAGGCAGCAAGGCCCCCTTGGCCAGGGCAATCGTGATGGGTGGGCTGTCGGGACGGCCATCCAGCATCTTTTTCAGGATCTACTACATTTGTCTGATACATCCGTCTGAATCTTGGGCCAGGAGCAATCAATGTAAGAATGCTGGGATCCCCGTCTGCCGGGTGGAACTCTCAGGAGAGACGGGGCAAAACGAGGGGCTCAGGGGAAACCCTTGGCGAAATGCCCAGAAGAGCAAGCCCCCTTGATTGTAGGGGATCGGAATCCCAGCAGCGATTCCCCAGCCTCTTGAAAGCCCCGCCGGTTCTCTGGAATGCCGATCCTGGGATGATAAAGTCAGAGCACGGTTAGCCCGGAGGAGTGATGACGGCATGAAAGCCATGATCCTGGCAGCAGGCAAAGGCACGCGGGTACGGCCCATCACCTACATGATGCCGAAGCCGATGATCCCCATTTTGCACAAGCCTGTCATGGAATTTTTGGTGGAGCTGCTGCGGGAACACGGCTTCGACCAGATCATGGTCAACACCAGCCACTTGGCCCACCAAATCGAAGACTACTTTCGAGATGGGCAGCAATGGGGGGTTCACATCGGCTTTTCCTTCGAAGGCCATTTTGAGAACGGCCAGCCGGTGGCCGAACCTCTGGGCTCCGCTGGCGGTATGCGCAAGATCCAGGATTTCTCCGGATTTTTCGACAGTACCTTTGTGGTGCTCTGTGGGGATGCGCTAATCGACCTAAACCTCACGCAGATCGTCAACTTTCACAAATCCAAGGGAGCGCTGGCCACTGTGGTCCTGCGGCAGGTGGATCCCAGCCAGGTCTCCAGCTACGGAGTGGTGGTAACCGATGAGACGGGTCGCATCACTGCCTTCCAAGAAAAGCCTAGGCGGGAAGAGGCCCTCGGCCACACCATCAACACCGGCATCTACGTTTTCGAGCCGGAAGTGTTCGACTACATTCCCCCTGGCTGCCCCTACGACATCGGCAGCGATCTCTTCCCGGCCTTGGTGAAAGCGGGCGCTCCCTTTTATGGGATCACGGCTGACTTTCAGTGGGTGGACATTGGCCGCACCCACGACTACTGGCTGGCGGTGCAAAAAGTGCTGCGCGGCGAGATCAAGGGGGTCAAGGTGCCCGGGATCCAGATTCAACCCGGCGTATGGACGGGGATCAACATCCGCGCCAACTGGGATCGCATCCACATCGAGCCACCGGTCTACATCGGGGCCAGCAGCTATTTGGCGGACGGGGTCAAACTCATCGGCCCCACGGCAATTGGCTACGGATGTGTGTTGAATGAAGGGTGTACGCTGGATGGCAGCTTGATTTTTAACTACACCCAGATTGCGGCAGGCGTGACCCTACGCCACCAGATGGTGATGGGTCGCTACTGCATTTCCTCGGATGGCAATGCCATCGACACCGAAGAGTCCAACCTCACGTGGCTGATCGGAGATGCCCGCAGCAATGCCAACGGCAAATCCCCATAGCGCCCTCTACCTCTACGGGATCGTCGCTGCCCCTGGCCCGCGTCATCTGAGTGTGGTGGGGCTGGACAAGCAGCCGGTGCAGGTTCATGGGCTGGGATCCCTGGCCTTCTTGTATTCCCAGGCTCGACAGGAGCGCTACCTGGCCAGCCGGGCCAACTTGCTCGCCCATGAGGCCGTGCTGGAAAAAGTGATGAACGAGGGACATCGGGCTCTGCTGCCTCTGCAATTTGGCCTGGTGGTGAGCGGCTGGGAGCAGGTGGAACGGGACTTGGTGCAGCCCCGCTTGGCGGATCTGCTGGCTCTGCTGGAGCGCCTGGAGGGCAAGCGGGAGGTGGGAGTCAAAGTCTTCTGGGATCCCGAGCAGGAGCTCAAGCTGGGGCTAGAGGAAAACCCTGCCCTCAAAGCTCGGCGAGACGAAATGGCCGGCGCTCCTCTGGGGCTGGACGCGGTAGTCGAGATCGGACGGGCTCTGGAGCAGCTCTTAGAGCAGCGACGTCAGCGCATTGCCCAGACCTTTACAGCAGCCCTCAGCCCCTTGGCCAGCGACCGCGTAGAAGGAGATCTGCTCACCGAAAACATGGCCTACAACGGCTCGTTTTTGATCAATTGGGAAGATGAGCCGGTTTTTGCCCAAAAAGTAGAGGAGCTAGACCAGACCTTCCAGGGGCGGCTGCGCATTCGCTACAACAACTTCACCGCTCCCTACAATTTCGTCAAACTTTGACACACTCAGCTGTATTGGGTCACTTCTCTACAAAAGACAAGGGGAGACCGCTCGGCTGAATGGTCGAAGGCAGGGATCCTTTTGGAAATCTGCTCAGGTATTGTGGGGATGGGCGCTGCAGTGGCTAAGCCGAGGGAGACGGTATGGGGTTGCTTATTTTTATCCTGTTTTTAGCTCTGGCTGCCGGGATCTTGGCTCTAGCCCTTTACCACGAAAAGAAACGTCGAGAAGCTCTGGAGCGGGTAGCTGCACAGCTAGGAATGCGCTTTTCTGCCCAGTTGCCTGAAGAGATTCGATCTCGCTTGTTGCAAGCAGGCTTTGGACTGTTTGAACGAGGCCATGGGCGACGTTTCTATAATTCGATGTCCAAGCGGCTGATCGATGGCACTGAGATTACCGTTTTTGATTACCAATACACCCGCGGCAGGGGCAAGAGTTCCAGCACTTATCGCCAGTCCGTCTTCTACGCCTATCACGAGGATCTTCATCTGCCGCGTTTTCGGCTGCACCCCGAAAATGCCTTTTTCCACGGCATCGCCAAAGCCTTTGGCATGCAAGATATCAACTTCGAGAGCCACCCTAAGTTTTCTCGGAGCTATCTCTTGCGAGGACAGGATGAAGCCCAAGTTCGGCTGCGGTTCCATCCTGGCGTCCTTGGTTTTTGGGAGCAGCATCCCAACTATTGTGCCGAAGGGGCCGGCGCCCACCTCATTCTCTGGCAGGATGACCGACAGGTGAATCCCGAAGGGATGGCAGAATGGATGCGCTTGGGGGAAGAGTTGACTCAACGGCTGCGGCGTATGTAGTAGCAGAGCCTACGGCCCCCCGCCGCGAACGGTCAACCTCGGCCTAAACCTCACCCCAAGAGGGTGCGCTGCAATCTCAAGAACCTCTCTACTGAGCGCCGAGGGCCGCCAACAAATCATCTGCCAACAACACCGCCGTATAGACCAAAGCCTGTCGTTGCTCAGGAGACAAATCGCCAACAGGAGTCTGGGGATTGCTCACGATACCTTGCAATACCTTGCTGGCTATGTATTCCCGCTTGGAAACCCCTGGGCTGGAGATGGTGGGGTTGTCGAGAGAGAACTTCTGATGGTGCTCGAAGGGGAAGGCGTATTCGGGGGCAACCGGCATCGCTCGACTCCAGATGGATCTCTACACTCTGCTTTGCCTATTTTCCCATCCTCTCTCGCTGGGGATTTTAAAAAAGCGGTGCCTCAAAAAAGACATAACGGGTTATCGTAATCAGAGAGATCCCTATGTGGGGGAAGGATCTGGGCTGCTCTCCCTTGGGAACAGTGGACATGCATTTGAGGGATTCTTTTCGACGCACCAAAATTGTTGCCACCATCGGCCCTGCCAGCTCAAATCCAGCCATTCTCAGGGAGATGATCCTGCAAGGGGCAACCACCCTTCGCCTGAACTTCTCCCATGGGGATCACGAGCTACACCGCCGCAGCATTCGCCTGATCCGCCAAACCGCGATGGATCTGGGCATCCAGGTCGCCATTTTGCAAGACCTGCAGGGGCCCAAAATCCGCCTGGGCAAGTTCGCCGAAGGCTCGATCACCCTCAAGGCAGGGGATCCCTTTGTGTTGACCAGCAAACCTGTCTTGGGATCCCAAGAGCGCAGCTGGGTCACCTACGACAAGCTGGCCCAAGAAGTGCCCGAAGGAGCGACGATCCTCATCGACGACGGTCGAGTGGAGATGCGGGTGGAAGCCGTGGATCCGGAAGCGGGCGAACTCTTCTGCCGCACCATTGTCGGGGGTACCCTCTCCAACAACAAGGGGGTCAATTTCCCCGGTGTGCGCCTGAGCATCCGCGCCGTGACCC
>NZ_JANSHW010000066.1:0-10289 GCF_047461815.1 Synechococcus sp. R6-10 | reverse complement strand
GCACCTCTTGTTCTGCAGGCGCAAATCCCCCCAACACATGCCCGACCACATCTTGGCTGCCCCTGGGTTTGCCCACCCCCAAACGCAGCCGCGGAAACCCTTCGCTCCCCAAGTGCTGAATGATGGACTTCATGCCGTTGTGCCCACCGGCAGAACCGGATCCCCGCAGGCGCAGACGACCCAGCGGCAGATCCATATCGTCGTACACCACCAGCACAGAGGCGAGATCTAACTTGTACCAATCCAGCACCGCCCGCACCGATTGGCCGGAACGGTTCATGTAGGTTTCCGGCTTGAGCAAGCGTCGCTTTCCTCCCAGGGCAAACCCTTCTCCGTAGCTACCTTGGAATCGCTTCTCCAAAACCAACGGGATCCCCCAGCGCTGCGCCAGCCGATCCACCACCATAAAGCCGCAATTGTGGCGAGTATTGGCGTATTGAGGGCCGGGATTGCCCAAGCCCACAACAAGCTGCAGGGAAATCTCATCGGTTCCCTTGGGCTTGACCTGGGTCACAATGTTTCTCGCCTCCTCGAGCTAAAGTAAGGCATCGCTGCTTTGAGTGGTGTTGGCGTGTTTTTGGGCTGCTGGTCGCCCCGAAGGTGTCAGATACCCAGCCGGACTGAGTCGGGACAGCGGTGAGGATCCCTGGGGGCAAATGGCTCGCCGCCCATGACTCTGCCATTGTTTATTGTCAACGCTCATTGTGAACGCTTCTGACCAACCCTGCTATGAGCCTGCCCACCCCCTTCGGTCTTCACCCCAGCACAACCGAATTCGATGCCTCGGATGCCCTGCGCCTCAGCCAGCGTCTGATTCAAGTGGGGATCGCCCTCTCCTCAGAAACGGATCTGCAGCGGCTGCTGGAGTTGATTGTTGCTCAAGCCCGAGAACTGACCCACTGTGATGGGGCCAGCCTTTTTGTCCGAGAGGGGGAGGAACTGCGCTTTTTCGTGGTCAACCGCCATGAGGAGCTGCGGGATCTGCGCCTGCCCCTCAGCCCTTCCAGCATTGTGGGCTATGTGGTGCTCACCGGGGAGAGCCTGAATCTGCCAGATGTCTACCACCTGCCCGCCGATCGGCCCTATGCTTTTAACCCACAGGTGGATCGGCAGACCGGCTATCGCACCCGCTCCTTGCTCACTGTGCCCATGCGGGATCCCTCAGGCAAGATCCTTGGCGCCCTGCAACTGTTGAACCGCCTAAAGCCGGATCACCCCACCCCCCTAGCTCCTGACCAGGTGGCCGAGTGGAGCCAACCTTTTTCTGAGCTGGAAGTCAGCGTGGCAGAAGCCCTAGCCTCCCAGGCGGCGGTTGCCTATCAAAACGTCCAATTGCGGGAAGAGCTCAAATCTGCCCACTTCGAGACCATCTTCTGTCTGTCTCTGGCCGCAGAATACCGGGATCAGGATACCTCCTTTCACCTGAAGCGGATGAGCAACTACTCTCGCATCATCGCCAAGCACTTGGGCCTATCCAGCCATGAGCAAGAGCTGATCTTCTACGCCAGTCCCATGCACGATGTGGGCAAAATCGGGATCCCGGATGCCATCTTGCAAAAGCCGGGGCGTCTGACCCCAGAAGAGCGGCAGATCATGAACCGCCACCCTGAGATTGGTTATGAGATCCTCAGCAAGTCCGACTCCGAGCTGATGCAAAAGAGCGCCATCATCGCCCTTACCCACCACGAGAAGTTCGACGGCAGTGGGTATCCGCGCGGCCTCAAAGGAGAAGGGATCCCTCTAGAAGGGCGGATTGTGGCCTTAGCCGATGTATTCGATGCCTTGGCCAGCCGTCGCCCCTACAAAGAAGCCTGGGCTTTGAATGAGGTCTTTCAGTTTGTAGAGGACAACAGCGGCAGCCATTTCGACCCGCAAGTGGTGGCCGCCTTTAACCGAGGACGCAGCGAAATTCTGGAAATCTACCACCGCTATCAAGAAACCCGCTAAATCCAGCTTCAAAGGGATCCGTTCCAGCAAACCGCAAAGAAGGGATCCCAGGCCATCCTTCCCGCACAATTCTGCAAAATCTATGGGCAGGAGATGGGATCCCAGGGCAAACTGAAGGTGGTCGATTTTCTGCAGGAATCACCCCATCAAAGGCCGATTTAGGGCCGACTTTTTGTGTTACTCTACACATTAGCATCCAACCCATCTGTACCCAACGTGTGCCGACGATCCCTGTGATGGCTACCCTGACAAATCCACCCACTCCTACCCTATCGATCAACACCAAGCTGCGCGATTTGGCCTTGGTGGAGTTTCAGGTGAGCGAGTCCACCCCTTGTGAGAACGTGGTGCGCCGCCTAGAAGATGACAGCAGCCTTTCAGGAGTCATCGTGCTGGACGAGCGGTCACAGGTGCGGGGAATGTTGACCCGCCGCGCCATTCTGGAGTGGATGCTTAGCAAGCCCTACGGCCTGGATGTGTTTTTGAAGCGGCCCATCAGCTCCATGGTAGAGTTCCATAGCCGGGATTTTCTCTTGCTCCCCGGCGACTGCGATGTCATCCAAGCAGCCGACCGAGCTTTCCAACGGCCCGAAGAGACCATCTATGACCCCGTGGTGGTTCAGCTGGGATCCCAGGACTACCGCCTTCTGGATGTGCCGGTGTTGTTGGTGGCCCAGGCCCAGGTGCATCTGGCCACCCAGCGCAAGCTACAAGAGCAGCAGGAAGAGATGAAAAGGATCTTGGCAGAGCTGGAGCAGGAAAAAAACCGCAGCCTCCAGTATGCTCGGGATCTGGAGCGGCAGAAAGCCGAGATCCTCAGCCAAAACCTGGCCCTAGATATGGAACGCCGGCGGGCCCAACAGCGCTCTGAGGAGCTGGCTCGCCTCAACGCCCGCATCATCGAGATTAGCTCGATCCTCTCGGAGAAGGGCAAATCCACCTTTGCCGCCACCTTTGCTGGGGTAGAAGCGGTGCGCACCCTCTTCCAGGAAATTGCCGACAACAACCAGGAGCTATCCCGCGAACTCAAGGAGATCAACACCATCGTGGATTTGATCGTGGAGGTGGCAGGATACATTCGCCTGCTCTCTTTCAATGCGGCTGTAGAGGCCAACCGCAGCGGTGGTGCCGGTGGCTTTGGAGCCATTGCCCAGGAGATCCGCAAATTGGCGGGACGAACCACCGAGGCCAGCAACCGCATTCGCAGCTTGGCAGATCGCATCCAGCGACAAAGCCAATCCACCCTGCAATCGGCTCAAAGCAGCGCTGAGGTGGTGCAATCCCTTTACCAGCAGGCCCAGTCGGCTCAGTTGGCCCTAGAGGAGCTGCAAACCCTGTTGGAACGAGCCCAAATCTAGCCTCCCTTTTGAGATTCTTCTGGATCCTGAGAGCCTGAGGTTGCCATGGTGGCTAGGGGGCAGCTTTCCCCTCTCGAATCTCATAAGTATAAAATTGCCCAGCCACGGCAAGGGTTTCAAAGTGGTAGGTGGGCAAGGAGATCCCCAGTGGGCCAAAGTTGAGCAACGACAAATCGGTGGTGTAGAGGCTGAAAAGGATAAAATTCTGCCGGCGGGTTTGGCGCATGAACAGAGCTTCTAGTTCGGGCTGGAGCTCTCGGACAAGGGCATGACATTCCTCAATCAAAGTGACCAAGAAAGACGGGATCTGAGCGCAGTATTCTCGCGTAGCGTAGGCGGCCAGTTGTTGCCCTGCATGGGTTCTGTACTCTTCTAAGGTGGGATTGGTGATGGCCAAAGCAGCCACTCCTCCCGCCAAAACCAGCCCGGAAAGCAAGGAAAAGACCTTTAGCATCGCAGCCTCCGGAACCAGATTTTCCATTCTGCTACAGGCTTGAGCCACCTCAACAGGGATCTTCCGGCAGAAGCCAAAGGGTTCTGTCCCGCTGACGCAATCGACCAAAGCCGACCCGTCGATCCCGTAGCCCTTTCGCCAGCCGCCTGCGCGGGATCAACAGCCAAACGCTCTACCCCGAAAGGACTCCTAGGAACCCGGTTCACCGGCGCTGCACGGCAACAGTGTTCCGGCAAGCCCGCAGAAGGGCTATATCCCTTGATTGAGTTGCTGGCCCACAGGATAGGATGGGATCCGATGTGCAGATGGTTTGATGTTCTCTATGGAACTTGCCGATCTAAGACGCACCCTAGAATCGCTCACCTTGCGCCTGAGCAACGCTCAGGACTATCTTTGACCTGCCCCACTTGGAGCAACAGATTGCCATCCTAGAGCAAGAAGCCTCGCAGCCGCAGTTTTGGAATGATGTAGAGGCAGCCCGCCGCCACCTGCAAAAGCTCAACAGCCTCAAGGCCTCCTGGGATCAGGTGCACCGCTGGAAGGATCGCCTGGAAGATGCCGCCAGCGCCCTCGAGCTGCTCCAAGAAGAGCCCGATCCAGAACTCCTAGCCGAGACAGCAGGATCCCTGGCAGCGGTGGAGCGGGAGTTGAGCCAGTGGGAGCTACAGCAACTGCTCTCCGGCCCCTACGACAAAAACGGTGCCATCCTCACCATCACCGCCGGCGCAGGGGGAACCGACGCCCAGGACTGGGCGGAAATGCTCCTGAAAATGTACACCCGCTGGGCCGAAAACCAGGGCTACAAGGTCAGCCTCTCGGAATACTCCGAAGGTGCCGAAGCCGGCATCAAGTCCGCCACCCTGCTGATCGAAGGCCCCTACGCCTATGGGTATCTTTCTGCCGAGAAGGGCAACCACCGCATGGAGCGCATCAGCCCCTTCAACGCCAACGGCAAACGGCAAACCAGCTTTGCTGGCGTAGAGGTGATGCCGATTCTGGAAGAGGAAAGCGAGTATGAGCTGAAGATGGAAGATCTGGAGTTCGAGACCTCCCGCTCAGGTGGGGCAGGTGGCCAAAACGTGAACAAAGTGGAAACAGCGGTGCGGGTGATCCACAAGCCCACCGGCATTGCCGTGCGCTGCACCGAGGAGCGCTCCCAACTGCAAAACAAAGAGCGAGCCATCCAGATCTTGAAGGCCAAGCTGATCGAGATGGAAGAAGAAAAACGCAGACAAAAGCTGGCCGAGATCCGCGGCGAGATGGTGACTCAGGGCTTTGGGGGGCGTATTCGCACCTACACCTTCGATCCCTACAAGCTGATCAAAGATCACCGCACCAACGCCGAAACCTACAATGTCGAGGCCTTTATGAACGGCGAGCCGGAGGAGCTGATGCATTTTATCCAGGCCTATCTGCGGCAGGAATACGCCAAACAACAGGCCGCCGCAGTCTAGGGCCGGCTGTAGCGCTCCCACACCGCCTGCATGAGGGCAGCCCGCTCCTGGGCTGAGAGCTGGGTCAAGGTCAGGGGATCCCCTTCCTGGAAAAACTCCCCTACCCCCCATCCCACGGCCCGGGGAGAGGCGGTTTTGGCTTGCAGGGATCCCGCCCAAGCCAACCCGTGCCAGGCGCCGATGGGAGTCTCCAGCGCCGAAGAAAAGACCAGATCCAGGCCGGGATGGCGGCTGAGATACTCTCGCAGCGCAATGCAGGAGCCCACCAGAGACGGCTTCACCACCAGGATCCCTTTCCATCCTGACCGATGGATCGCTTGCAACTGCTCCAGGCAGGCCACCGATTCATCCAAAGCAACGGGGGTTTGGTACTGGCGGCTGAGCTCCACCAAATGGGCGTGCTGATCCGGCGGCAGAGGCTGCTCCAAAAACTCGATCTTGACCGGCGAGGCCTGGTTGAGCCGATCACAAACCATCAGCCACCGGTGGGCCTCCGCAAGCGTTAACCCCCCATTGGCATCCAAACGCAGATGGGATCCTGGTGGCAACCGCTCCAGCCATTGCTCCAGCTTCTCCAACTCCTGCTGCATGGGATCCCTCCCCACCTTGAGCTTGTACACCGACCGCGTGAGTGGGACGGAGTCCTTGTAGGAGTCCTTGTAAGATTCCGGCGGCAGGGTCTCCCCCAAAAGTTCACAGAAAGAGAGTAGAGAGAGATCCTTGTTCAACCAATCGGGATCCCGACAGGCCAGCCAAGCGCCTTCCAACCCAAACCGGCAGGCCGGCAGTGCTTCTGGGATCCCCAAAATATACGCCTCCGACAAAAGAGGGGGCAGCTGCCGACAAAACGCCAGAGCCTGCTCTAAGGTCTCGCTGCCAAACCAAGGGATGGGAGCAATTTCCCCATATCCCTGACAGCCTGTCTCCCGATCTGTAAGTCGGATCAGGATCCCTTCGCGCACGGACCACAGTCCGTGGTGGGTACGCAGGGGCCGCCGAAAGGGACGCCAGTAGGGGCAAAACGCAAAGGAAAACCGCTTTTCCAGCCGCCCAAGCGGCACGGATCCCTCTTTTTGGGTATCCCCTGCAGATGATCTGCTGTGCCTACCAGCCACAAAAAGCTCAAGCAAGATAAAGAAAGGAAAAACGCCAGTTTTCTCAGAGGGCTGCTATTCAGAAACGATCCCCATCGTTTTCTTGGACATCTCGAGATTGACCCACAATCGTGACCTCAATCCAGAGTTATGGTTACTTCAGGCCAGGGTGAGACACATGGGCTCCTAAAAAAAGCTTTCCGGCACTGCGCATTCAACATTTTCAACATTTTTTATTTAGGTGTTTTATTGAGGTGTGGGCGCAATGTCCCCGTTTGAATCGAAATGGCCATGTTTGCCAGATCTTAGTTTTCCTCATGGTTTGCTCAGCTTAAAACACCAGCTCAACCTCTGCCAAGGCGGCTTCCGGCCCCACCAGAGCAATGGCCGGGGGGGTCAGGTAGGTCTTTGCGGCTTGGTGGAGCTGCTCTGGGGTGAGCTGCCTGACCCCCTGCAAATACTGCCGGTCAAACTCCATGCCCAAGCCCAAAATCTCGTACCAGCCCGCCAGTTGAGCCACCTGGGCATTGGTTTGTTTGCTGAGGGCATACTGGCCCAGAAGTTTGCGCTGCGCCATTTCCACCTCTGCCAGGTCGAGCGGATTGGCCTGCAGACGGTGGATTTCTGCTTGTAGGCGTTCCAGAGCCACCTGGGTGTTCTCTGCTGCAGTGCCCATGTAAACCCCAAAAGGGGCGGGATCCCGGCGGGTGGCAAAAAAAGCCGAGACCTCATAGGCCAGGCCACAGCGCTCCCGCAGTTCCACAAACAGACGGCTGGATAGACCGCTGCCCAAGTAGGTGGCCAACAGTTTCAGGGCCGGATAATCCGCAGAAGCAGCAGGGGATCCGCGAAACCCGATCAAGATCGTCGTCTGCTGAGTGGGCTGGGGCAACCTCAGCAGTTGGGGATCCCTCAGAGGGGGCAGGGGAACATCCCGATCCTCTGGAGAGGGGCCGGGAACAACCCAGTCCCCCAAAGCCGCTTCCACCTGGGCAGCCATTTGCTCCGGCGGCTCTGGGCCGATCACCACCATCACCATTCCATTGGGACGACAGTAGGCCGCGTGATAGGCCACCAAATCCTCGCGGGTCAGGGATCCCACCGTTTCCAGCCGTCCCAACCCCGGCAGAGCGTAGGGATGATCCCCATAGAGGGCTTGTTGCACCTGCTCGAAAGCCAAGCTGAAGGGCCGTTCCTGTTGGGCGCGGATGGCCTGCAGCATCAACGCCTGCTCTCGCGCCACCTCCTCTTCAGGAAAACTGGGATCCCGCAGCGTCTCCGCCAGCAAATTCAGCAACTCCGGGAAATCGGCAGCCACACAGCGCAGGCTCACCTCGAAATAGTCGGCAGAACTGTCCACCGATAGCGAGGCTCCCAGCGATTCCACCGCAGCAGCAATGGCCTGGGAGTTGCGCCGATGCGTGCCTTTGGTGAGGACAGCCGCCATCAAGTGGCTCACCCCCGCCTGTTGCGGTTGCTCTGCCCGGCTGCCGCCGCGGAAAAAACAGTGGGCAGCCAAGATCTCCACCGTTGGGTTCTGGCCCAGCAACAGCGTGATGCCATTGGCCAAAAGGACGCGCTGTAAACGGCCACGTTGGGTGGCAAGCAGAGCAGAGTTCATGCAGGCAAGGGATCCCGTCCAAAATCCGAAAGTCAAGAGTCCAGAGCGTCGAGGCAGCGCTCACCGACAGGCCAGTTGCAGCTCCGAGGCCATTGCTGGATCGAGGGCAGTCGGCTTGAGAACGGTGACCACATAGGCCTCCAAAGACAAGTACTGCTGGGCCAACTCCCGGATCTGAGCCGGAGTAAAGGATTGCACCAGCTCCAGGTACTCTTGAATGCGTTGCACCCCGCCCAACGTCTCGTAGTAGCCATAGATGCCCGCCAATTGGCTGGGGGACTCGGCGGAGAACAGAAACTCATGGATGAGCATACGCCGGGTGCGATCCAACTCTGCTTGGCCGATGCCATCCTGCTGCAGCTTTTCAATCTCGTGCAGAATCGTCGCCTCCACCCGCGCCACATCCTTCGGCTCCAGCTGAGCGCCGATACAAAACAGTCCCCCCTCCTTCAACACCAGCGAAGAACAGCCAATGGCCCTCACCCAGCCCCGCTGTTCCCGCAGCAGATGCACCAGCCGCGAAGTACGGCCATCTCCCAGCACAGAAGCCAACATCTCCAGGCCACAGGCTTGCTGCCAATCGTCAATGCCAACGGTAGGCCAGGCCAATTTCAGACGGGCTTGCTCCAAGCGGGCATGGTCGCTCTCCCGGCGCAGGATCCCTTGGGGACGAGGCTGGGGCGGAATGGGGGGGCTGACCGGTGCTGGCCCAGCAGCAGAGCTGCCAAACTGCTCCTCCACCAAGGCCAACGCCCGCTCGGGATCGATGCCACCCGTCACCACCACCGTCATGGATTCAGGCCGATACCAAGCGCGGTGGTAAGCGCGCATCACCTCAGGGGTCAGTTGCATCAAGCTTTCCGGTGTGCCCAACACCGGTCGTCCATAGGGATGCTCCCCATAGGCGGTCTGCATCAAAAGCTGATAGGCCGTGTAATCAGGGTTGTCGGCGGCGCGGCGAATTTCCTCCAGAACCACCTGCCGCTCCCGCTCAAACTCTGGATCCGGGATCCCGGCCCGCAAAACCACCTCTGCCAAGTAGGGCAAGGTATCCGCTAGGTCAGCAGCAGCCACCGTAATGTAGTAATGGGTGTAGTCTTGGCCGGTGGCAGCATTGGTAACTCCGCCCCGTCCTTCGACGGCCCAATCCAGCTCACCAGGAGCCAGCCGCTCGCTACCCTTAAACACCATGTGTTCCAAAAAATGGGATAGGCCCAGCCACTCCGGCGGCTCATGGCGTCCACCTGTCCGTACCCAGACATCAACGGTTACAGAATCGGCAATGGGGATGGGATGAACGATAACGCCTAGCCCGTTGCTCAGTCGGTGGGTGTAGGCGGGCAAGAGACGAGGAAAGCGGTTCAAAATTCTTAACTGATGGAGAACAGTCTTAATTGTAGATGGGGAAGGGCTCCGGGAAATAGTATCTGAGACTACTTTTCTTGGTCTTCTCTCCCCGGCTTGCGGAGGCAAAACGCTCCGCCCCTTTTGGGGAACCTTTTGTGGAAGAGGAAGAACCTAGGCGCCTTGGGCCGCCCCCTGTCCACCCATCTCCCCAACTAAGGCTCTTGATGGAAATCCGGGGATCCCTGCCAAGCCAGACTGGGGGATCCCTCTCCGGCCAGATTGTCCTCCACCTGAAATCCAGGGGGCCATTCTTCGCTATCGCGCACCCGCTGCACCACCTCTTGGGGCAGCACGACCCCCAACTGCCGGGCAGCCATGGCCACCACATCCCCCCGGTCGATCAAGCCAGCAATGGCGCCGGTGGGCGTGAAAACCAAAATGCGGCGGGGTTCTGCCTGGCGCATCATCTGAATTACCTGGGGAATGGGGGTCTTTTCTCGTACCCCCTGCAGTTGCTCCATCGGCTTGAGAATGGCTTTCAGGGTGAGGCGATCCCACTGGCTGCGCTCGATGTCGTTGAGCAGTTCTGGCCTGACCAACCCGCGATAACGGCCATCTTCCTCGGCAAAATAAACCTCCGCTGGCTGAGTTGGAGCTTCCGGCCTGAGAGAAGAAGGCACCAGATAGCGATCCACAAACTCCCGCAGGCTCATGTTCGCGTCCAAAACCCGAAACTGGCGGGTCATCACATCTGCAGCTTTCAGGCGGGCCAGCACCTGCTGCAGTTGCGCGTACTGGCTGTAGCGGCGGGCGGTGTTCAAAATAAACAGGCCGATCAACCCCACCCAGAGGCCGTTGAGGCTCCCCCAAAATACCACCAGCAGACCTAGCCCCACCAAACCCCAGCCCACCCCCTGGCCGGCTCGGGCCGCCCACAGCATACCCTTTTGCCGATCCCCTGTCCAACCCCAGATGGCCGCCTTGAGCATTTGCCCCCCATCCAGAGGCAGGCCC
>NZ_JANSHW010000065.1:0-8860 GCF_047461815.1 Synechococcus sp. R6-10 | reverse complement strand
AGAACACGCCTCCTATCCCCAGCCAGATTCCAGCTGCCCGGCCCCAAGCCCCAACAGCGCCCAACCCCCCTCAGGCCCAGGTACCCAACCCGCCTGCCAACGCCGTTAATCTGGATACTTCTCTGCCCAACCCAGTAGTGCTCCAGATGGATGGCAGCGTCACGATGATCCGGATCGTCTTGGCCCTGAAGGGAGGCTACACCCAGCGCAACCCCGGCATTCCCCTCGCCTATGGGATCCCGGATGGCAAGCCCAATGGATCCAATGCCGGCCTGAAGGCCCTGATGGAAGGTCGCATCCAGATGGCCGCTAGCTCCCGCCCCCTCAATGCCAGCGAAGTGCAGGCGGGTCTACAGGCGATCCCGGTGGCCAAAGATGCCCTGGCGGTGGCGGTGGGGGTGAACAACCCCTACAAAGGAGGACTGACGCTGCAGCAATTGGCCGATATCTTCCAGGGTCGGATCACCAATTGGAGCCAGGTGGGCGGCCCGGATCGGCGGATTCGGGTCCTCAATCGCGCCCCCCAGAGCGGCACCTACAGCGTTTTCCAAGAACTCGTGTTGTTGGGGCTGCCCTTCGCTCCCGATAACCCTCCCTACTTCACCACCGCCACAGAAGATGTCACCACCCCGCTGCTGCGGGCTTTGGGAGAAGATGGCATCACCTACAGCACTGTCGATCAGGTGCAAAACCAGCAAACGGTGCGGATTGTGCCCATCGACGGCCAGATGCCCACCCGTGAGGCCATTCAGAGGGGCAGCTACCCCTTGGCGCGGAATGTGTTTTTGGTGGCACCTCAAAGAACCAGCCCTGTGGTGGCCGATTTCATCAACTACGCGCTCTCGGATCAAGGCCAGCAAATCATTGGCCGCACTGAGTTCATCCCCCTCCGATAGCAACCCAAAAATAGCATCTGAGATAGCCGCCGACAGCAAGCGCAGCGATATCTCTGGACTTTTCCAGAAGACGCCTTCCACCTGCTCCTATTCAAGGCACTTAGTCGTTTCAGGTTAGAGTGAGGCGCCTGAGCTATTGAGAAAAGCCTTTGGCCGCGTGCGTTCAACGTTTTAGGGGTGGGTGCAGCGTCCTAGTTTGAATCCAAATGACCCTAAATGTTAGAGAGGGGGCCCTAATTTTCACCAAAGTTCAATTTTTCAGTTCTCTCGGCGCACAGCGCTCTCATGCCACTTGCCCAACACCCTGTCGGATAGAGCACTTAAGGAAATAAAGATCAGGATCCCCAAGCCGGTGACCAAGATCAAGGCCGCAAACATGCGGGGCACCTGCAGGTTGAAGCTGGAGATCAAGATCTGGTAGGCGATCCCGGCCCGCTGCCCGCCAGTACCAGCGACAAACTCCGCCACCACCGCCCCAATCAAAGAGAGGCCACCGCTGATGCGCAGGCCCCCCATGAAATAGGGCATGGCACTGGGTAGCCGCAAGTAGATCAACGTTTGCCAGCGGTTGGCCTTGTACAGTTGGAACAGGTTGAGCAGGTTGTGATCGACGCTGTTCAGCCCCAGAGTGGTGTTGGAAAGAATCGGGAAAAAAGCCACAATCCAGGCGCACACCACCATCGCAGCAAAGGTGTTGTTGCGCAGCCAAATGATGATCAGCGGGGCGATGGAGACAATGGGCATCGTCTGTAAAATCACCGCATAAGGGAAAAAGCTGCGCTCGATCCATTTGCTCTGGGTGAACACAATCGAGACCAAAAGCCCCGACACTGTGGCAGCCAAAAAGGCCACCACCGTAATTTGCACAGTGATCAACAGGGAAGGAAAAAGCGTTCCCCAGTCGCGGATGAGGGTTTGCACCACCAAAATCGGCCCCGGCAAGAGGTAGTGGGGCACTCCCGTTACCCGCACCGCCACTTCCCAGCCCACCAAGAAGAGGATCCCGACGATAAGGGGGGCAATCACTTCCAGGTTGAACCAACGGCCCAGATTCAACCCCTTTGCAGGCACCCCTGAGCCGGCACTCGGTATGTCTGCCTCATCCGTGGGTTGGGATCCGAGTTTTTCTCCAACTGCGCCGGTCAGCTTGGGCAGAGACCAATCCGGCCAATGGAGAGGCCAGCTCTCCCCCAAGCCAACAAGGGATCCCAGCCAGCGGCGCAATGGGTCGAGAAGGTGGACAAACGGGTCGAACATATCGTGAAGTTGAGATACGCAATAGAGAGTCAAGGGAGCACTGTCAAGCAAGGGATCCCATCAGCGCAAACGTCCAGCAGAGAGGGGGCGCAAATAGGGGGGATCCTGAGCTGAGCCGTGCATGGCCTCGTGCAGACGGGCCGACACTTCACGGCAGTAGTTGTTGTAAAGGGAAGAGGTGCGAAAGTCTTCCGAGCGGGGATAGGGCGCATCGATGGGAATATCGGCTATCACCCGCCCTGGGCGAGCCGCCATCACCACCACGCGGTTGGACAGGTAGACGGCCTCGTAAATGTTGTGGGTAACGAAGAGCACCGTCCAGCGCTTTTCTTGCCACAGCTCCAACAGGTCGCTGTTCAACTTGCTGCGGGTGATTTCATCCAGAGCTCCGAAGGGTTCATCCATCAGCAACACCTGCGGCTTGGTTACCAGGGCGCGAGCAATGGAAACCCGCATGCGCATGCCGCCCGATAGCTCGCGGGGAAAACTGCGCTCAAACCCCTGCAGGCCCACCCGTTGTAGAGCTTCCAAGACATCTCGATCGGCTTTTGGCTTGGGCTCACCTGCCAACTTCAAGGGCAGACGCACATTGTCCATCACCGTTGCCCAAGGCATGAGAGCCGGCTCCTGAAACACAAAGGCCAACTTGGGCTCCCCCTGGGGGGCGTTCTTCTCAAAACTTTGCCCCCATTCGATAGAGCCTGTGGTCAGATGCCCCAGACCCGCCACCAACCGCAGCACTGTGCTTTTCCCACAGCCGGATGGCCCCACCAAGCTAACGAACTGCCCTTCTTGGATGGTCATATTCATGTCCTGCAAAGCCACCGTGCCATTGGAATAGACCTTGCTGACATGGTTGAGGGTAATGACAGGGGTGGGCATGGCTGGCAATTCCCAGAGCAGAGGATAGAAGAGTATCCTTCCCAATCTAAAAAGGGGAAAAGATGGGTGATAGAAAGCGCACACTTTCAAAATACCCCTCTCTGCTGCCTCTGCTTGGTAGGCATAACTACAACTCTTGCCCTCAGAACCGGTTTCCAGAGAGTTTCTCACGGAAAGCTTGCGATGACCCAAATCGGAGCAGCAAGTCGGTATGATGTTGCCGACCACCCTCTGGCCAAGGAACACATGGGATCCCCATTTAAACCGGTTGCAGGTGCTGTTACAGCCCCGCGAGGATTTCGAGCCGCTGGAGTGGCCGCTGGCCTCAAGCCCTCAGGAGCTGCGGATCTGGCTTTGATCGTTTCCGAGTGCGATGCGGTTGGGGCAGGCGTTTTTACCACCAATCAGGTCAAAGCAGCCTGTGTTACCTACAACCAAGGGATCCTCGCCCAACAGCAGCCGGTGCGGGCCATCCTCTGCAATGCTGGGCAAGCCAACGCCTGTACCGGAGAAGAAGGAGAGCGCAACAACGCCCAACTGGCCCTCTGGGTGGGAGAACGGTTGGGGATCCCGGCCCATCAGGTGCTCACGGCCTCCACAGGGGTCATCGGGCGACAACTGGAAATGCCGAAAATCCAAGCAGCCCTGCCTGGCCTTATCGACAGCCTCTCTCCAGAGGGGGGGGAGAGCGCCGCCCGCGCCATCATCACCACCGACTTGGTGACCAAAAGCGTTGCCCTGCAAGCTGAGATCGACGGGTACACCGTCAGGGTCGGGGGCATTGCCAAGGGATCCGGCATGATCCACCCCAACTTGGCCACGATGCTGGCTTTTTTAACCTGCGACGCGGCTGTGGATCCCCGCCTGTGGCAGCAGATCCTCAAGCAAGCTGCTGACCTCAGCTTTAACCAAATCACGGTGGATGGGGATACCAGCACCAACGACATGCTCTTGGCTCTGGCCAACGGCCAAAGTGGGATCCCAACCCTGCAAGCCGGCACAGAAGCTGCCCAGACTTTGGCGGAGATGGTCAACCAAGTTTGCATTCATCTGGCCAAGGCCATTGCCCGCGATGGGGAAGGAGCTACCAAGCTGCTGGAAATTCGGGTGTGTGGGGCTGTGGATGATGGGGCAGCCCGGCATATGGCCCGTGTGATCGCCAGCTCTCCCTTGGTGAAGGCGGCAGCTTTTGGCAACGATCCCAACTGGGGACGGGTGGCAGCCGCCGCCGGCCGAGCCGGGATCCCTTTTGACAGCCGCTGGTTGGATATCCGTCTGGGGGATTTTCTGCTCATGCAGGCGGGAATGCCCCTGGCTTTCGATCGCAAGGCAGCCTCTGAGTACTTGAAAGGGGATCCGGTGACCTTCACCGTGGATCTCCATCAGGGATCCGGCCAGGGCGTGGCCTGGGGCTGCGATCTCAGCTACGATTACGTGCGCATCAACGCCGAATACACCACCTAATGGGGGATCCCAGCCATGACCACCGAATCGAACGCAAATAACGGCTTTTCCACCGAAGCCCAAGCGGCTTTGGCCAAAGAAGCGAGGCTTTCCCTATCCGGTTGGCAGCAAGAGGTGAGTCGAGGCTTAGAGTTTGGCCTCGAGGCAGCAGCCAGCATCGGCGATCGCTCCATCCCCACCTTTTCCCGTGGCGAATTGCCCCATTATGCCGGCATCAACACCTTCCTCAAGGCTCCCTACCTGGAGGATGTGCGCAAAGTTGGGGAGTACGATGTGGCAGTGGTGGGTGTACCCCACGATTCCGGCACCACCTATCGGCCCGGCACTCGCTTTGGCCCACAGGGGATCCGGCGCATTTCCGCTCTGTACACCCCCTACAACTTTGAGTTTGGCGTCGATCTGCGAGAGCAGATCACCCTCTGCGATGTCGGCGATATTTTTACGATCCCGGCCAACAACGAAAAATCCTTCGACCAAATCTCCAAAGGGGTAGCTCACATTTTCGGGTCTGGCGCCTTTCCCGTCATCCTGGGCGGGGATCATTCGATTGGCTTTCCCACGGTGCGGGGGATCTGTCGCCACTTGGGGGACAAGAAGATGGGCATCATCCACTTCGACCGCCATGTGGACACCCAAGAAACCGACTTGGATGAGCGCATGCACACCTGTCCTTGGTTTCATGCCACCAACATCCGCAACGCACCGGCCCACAACCTGGTGCAACTGGGCATTGGCGGCTGGCAAGTGCCACGGCAAGGGGTGAAAGTGTGCCGGGAGCGGGCCACCCACATCCTCACCGTTACCGACATCACCGAAATGGGCTTGGATGCAGCCGCCGATTTCGCCCTCGAAAAAGCCCTAGACGGCACCGATTGTGTGTACATCAGCTTCGATATCGACTGCATCGATGCCGGCTTTGTACCCGGTACAGGCTGGCCAGAGCCGGGTGGGCTGCTGCCGCGGGAAGCGCTCTACTTGCTCAAGCGCATTGTGCGGGAAGCACCGATCTGTGGCCTGGAGGTGGTGGAAGTCTCTCCCCCCTACGACATTAGCGATATCACAGCCCTGATGGCCACCCGAGTCATTTGCGATACGCTGGCCCATTTGGTGGTATCTGGGCAACTGCCGCGCCGAGAGAAGCCCGCCTACATCCACCCGGAGGCGACGCCAGAAATGGCCGGCGACTGGAGGTAAGAGATGCACGAGACCGACATGACCCGCGCCTTGATCCAAACACTACGTGACTGGTGGCAAAGTCAGCCGGGACAGCCTCAGATCGCTCGGGTGCACCTGGTGGTAGGACAGTTTACCTGTGTAGAGCCGGCCAGCCTAACCTTTGCCTATGCCGCACAAACCCAGGGTACTTTCCTACAGGGATCCCAGTTGGTCATCCGGGAAACGCCGCTCATTGCCTATTGCCATCCCTGCGGCCAAGAATACAAGCCAGAAATAGGCCGGCGCTATGCTTGCCCCAACTGTGGATCCCCGATGGAAGAGATTCGCTCGGGCCGAGAGCTGAAAATTGACTACATCGAAATTGACTACATCGAATGTTCAACAAACTTCACCCCACCGGCGCAACCAGAAGTCGCCTAGGCCGCTCCAAAGCTAAGTCCCAGAAGGACAGCTGCTCCCAAGCTGAGGATGAACATCAAGCCGGCAGGCATTAACGTTCGGGTTTTGCGGTAGCGCAGGGCGAATACGATAGATCCCAGCACTGTCGTCCCCAGGCCCAAGCCCAGCCCCCAGCGGGGATCCACCCCCAGCAGCCCATAGCTGACTCCGCTGAGGGCGGCCCCAACCAGCCCCCCGATGAGAGACTTGGAGCTTTTGCCTTTGCTATAGCCGATTGCTCCGCCCACCAAAAGCAGTGCCCCGTAGACCAGCAAGGTGATTTGTGCGGCCAGCATGATGGGAAAACCTTGTCCTCTCTAGGTTTAATCCACGAGGATATCGCGAATCAAGGGCAAGCGAATGCTGATGTAGCGATTGAGAATTGAGGCATCGACACTGCTGAGGGCGTGTTTTTTCTGACAGGCGCTCAGAAGCAGGTTCACCAAGTCATCGTCACGCTTTGTGAGCCAATCTGGCCTGCCAATCTCGCTGACCAAAGACCAAAACTGGCGTACCATTTCAGGAGTCATGGCATCCATTTTGTGGAGATAGGGGCTGAACTGCAAAAGAATGGTCTAGGCCATCGATTCGATTCTAGAAAAAAGACCTCATCCCCGAGGACAATATTTCAGCTCCGTCACAACTTAGGATAAGATGTTATGCTTTCCCACAAAGCTCAGCAAGCAGTGCCCCTTCTGGCTTTGTGAGGATCTTAGGAAGGTAAACTGGCAACTCCTGACATATATCAACATTAGGCGTTAAAAAACGATGATTCCTGTCAAAATCTCGACATCAGCATCAGAAGGTTCACAAGCCCCCTTATCCAAGCTGTAAGACAGGGAATCTGGGCGAGCAGGGGCTAGCGCAAGGCGTACTGTAACCTATAGGCTCCTTCTTCTCGTGGCTTATGGGTGTTGGCCCGCAGGGTATAAGTGCCGGTGCGGGGCAGAAAGGCAATCATCAGAGCATCGGTTCCACCCCCTTGGTCATCATCCCAAGCCCTGACTTCTCCACTGGGATCCAGCAGCTGCAAAAAGGCATCGAAATCGGAGCTGGTCATGGAAGCGATCAGGATCTGGCCGGCGCGGGCGGCAATGGGATATTCGTCCATCCAACTGCCATCCTCAGGATGCTGAAGGGATCCCTCCTGCAGACGGCCCGATAGGCTTTCCTGCCAATCTACCTGGGTGAGGATATAGGTGAGCCGGTAGTTGCCGGTGGATTCCGGCTCAAAGCTGGTGGCCCGCAGGGTATAGGTGCCTCCCTCCGGCAGACGCACTGCCAACAGGGCATTCACATCCAGGCCAGAGTCATCGTCAAAGCCAATCACCCGCCCTTGACCGTCCACCAGCTCCAGATAAGCATCAAAATCTTCGCTCTCTAGGGCCGCAATCAAAATCTGTCCCGGCTCAGCGGTGACGGGGATCCCATCCCAAAAGCTGCCGTACTGGCGGCTGACTTGATCTCCCACCTCCAGCGCTCCCGTCACGGTTTGGCTGCCTCTCCACAGAGCAGAACGGGTCAGCGCAGATCCCACCGGCAAGCCTCTCTCTCCCACCCGATCCAGCAGCCGACAGCCGCCGGCCAACCCCAATGCCACCAGAGCCAGAGTCAAACGGGATCCCCAACGGCGAGGAGATGCGCAAGAACGATACCAGCTCAACATCGGAAGGGATCCCTTTCTAAAGAATGGCAACTGTAGACTGATCCTACCCCCTGATTGATTGAGCGAAAAGTTGGTCAGAGACGACAACTCCTGCCAACTTCGTGCTGAGTTTTGAGGTTGTTGGCTTGCCCCTTCCTTGCTGTTTCAGCCGAGAGCAAACTGTTGGCCTACAGGGTTTCCCAAGCTTGCAAGACGGCTTCTAGGGCCAGCCGCCCATGGTAGAGATGGGTTCCCCCCTGCAAGTAGACGGTGTAGGGATCCCGCATCGGCCCATCGGCAGACAGCTCGGCGCTGCTCCCGGCAATAAAGGTGCCTGCTGCCATCACCACCGGGTCTGCATAACCGGGCATCACCTCCGGCACTGGGGTGAGGTAGGAATCCACAGGAGAACTGTTTTGAATCGCTTGGCAGAAAGCCTGCAGCTTTTGCGGGGATCCCAATTGAATGGCCTGGATGATATCGGTGCGAGGAGCTTGAGGCAGAGGCGAGACCGGGTAGCCCAGATCAGAAAACACCTGCGCCGCCAGATGGGCGATCTTCACCGCTTCGGCCACCATCTGCGGGGCCAAGAACAAGCCTTGAAACAGAAGGCGGTTGAGATCTAGAGTTGCCCCCCCCTCCGAACCAATGCCCGGAGCCGTTAACCGACAAGCGGCTTGCTCCACCAGCTCTGCCCGCCCGGCCACATAGCCCCCTGCGGGAACGAGGGTGCCCCCCGGATTTTTGATCAGGGATCCGGCAATCAGATCTGCGCCCACATGGGTTGGCTCCTGGGTTTCCACAAATTCGCCGTAGCAATTGTCCACAAAAACCACAACTTCGGGGTTTTGCGCTTTGACCATTTGGATCATCTCGGCAATCTGGGCAATGGAAAAGCTGGGCCGCCAATCGTAGCCACAGGACCGCTGAATGTGAACCAAGCGGGTTTGCGGTCTGAGGGCGGTTTTCAGGGCCTGCCAATCGACAGTTCCCTCCCGCAAATCCAACTGGCGGTAACCGATGCCAAACTCCCGTAGGGATCCCCGCCCGGAACCCCGCAGACCGATGACCTCTTCAAGGGTGTCGTAAGGGGGGCCGGTAA
>NZ_JANSHW010000064.1:0-5648 GCF_047461815.1 Synechococcus sp. R6-10 | reverse complement strand
CAACACCCACCCCAACCCCGACACCTACGCCCACACCGGGTGCCCCGACTTTTACCAAGGCATTTAGCCCCACCTCGGTAGCTGCCGGCCCTACTGCCAAAACAACTCTGACCTACACGATCACCAACACAGCCGCTCTGCCGCTGACGGGTCTAGCCTTTTCCGATCCCCTGCCTGCCGGCTTGATCGTTGCCACTCCCAACAACCTCAACAACGGCTGTGGCGGGACGCTGGCAGCTGCACCAGGAGCAACTTCCATCTTGCTGGTCAACGGCTCATTGGCAGCCAACGCTAGCTGCACCATCAGCCTGGATCTTCAGGTTACAGCCACGACAGCGGGATCCCTGACCAGCCCCGCGGTAACCCTGAGCAGCAACCAAGCGCCCAATGCCACCGCTGCGGCTATCAACCTAACGGTAACGGTGCCAGCTCCCACCTTTACCATGGCCTTTGCTCCCAACCCGCACACCATAACGGCCGGAAATACCGGCAACGCAAAATTGACGTTTACCATCACCAACAAGGCAGCCATTCCATTGACGAACTTGGCCTTTGACCACACCTTGCCGCAAGCGCCGAGTAATGGTTTGCAAATTGACGGTGGGGGGGGGTAGTATTACTACACCTGCTACGTGCGGCGCCGCCGCTCTCACAGCTCTGGCGGGCACGGACACCATTAAATTCACCGGAGGACAAGTAGCCCCAGGACAAACTTGCATAGTGACCATCCCTATAAAAACAGCGGTACCTTTGACACCAAAAGGTGACTATGATTACCTCAACTCCCCGGTGACGTTGAAAAGCACTGAGGTTGACCCTGTTACAGCGGGGCCAGTAACCTGGACAGTTAAAGTGAATTAGTCCTTCAAAAGCAGCTCGGCAATTTGAACGGCGTTGAGGGCCGCACCTTTGCGGATTTGATCCCCGCATAGCCACAGCTCCAGGGCCTTGGGCTCGGAGATGTCCTGGCGGATGCGGCCCACCGCCACTGCGTCCTTGCCGGCCACGTCGATGGGCATGGGAAAGCGGTTCTGCTGCCAATCTTCAATGAGCACCACCCCAGGGGCCTGGGCCAGGATTTGCCGGGCTTTTTCCACAGGGAAGGGCTGTTCAAACTCCAGGTTGAGGGCCTCGGCGTGGGTACGCAGCACCGGCACCCGCACACAGGTAGCTGTCAGCCGCAGGTTGGGGGATCCCATAATCTTGCGGGATTCGTTGACCATTTTCATCTCTTCCTGGCAGTAGCCGTTCTCTTGCAGGGGGCTGTTGTGGAGGAAGAGGTTGAAGGCAATGGGGTAAGGGAACACCTGGGGCTGCAACGGCTGCCCCTGGAGGTAGGCGTGGGTTTGCTCTTGCAGCTCCACCATGGCGCGGGCCCCGGCCCCACTGGCCGATTGATAGGTGGCGGCCACCACGCGGCGCAGGGGGATGTGGCGATGCAGGGGGTAGATGGCCACGCACATTAGGATGGTGGTGCAGTTGGGATTGGCAATGATCCCTTGGTGACGGAAGGCTTCCTGGGGGTTGACCTCCGGCACCACCAGCGGAACATTGGGATCCAGGCGAAAGGCGCTGGAGTTGTCAATCAGCACCGCCCCCGCCTCGACGATGGTTCTGGCCCAGGTTTTGGAGACACCGGCTCCGGCAGAGGCCAGCACCAGATCCAGGCCCCGGAAGGCCGCTTCTGAAACTGGTTCCACCGGGATCCGCTCCCCCTTGAAGGTCAAATAAGTGCCCGCTGAACGGGGCGAGGCCAAAAGCTTGAGGTCGGCTACAGGAAAGTGGCGCTCTTCCAATAGCGTCAGCAGCTCCGTCCCTACTGCTCCTGTTGCTCCCAAGATGGCTACCCGTTGTTGCCGTGCCATGCTTTCTTGTCCTTAGGTTTTCCTAATTCTAGGGTTCCAGAGGTGGCTGTAATCGAGGCCAAAGCAGCCTGCACCTCTGCCAGCTCGACTTGATCGGTCAGCTCGGCCTGGCCGATGCGGCGGGGCAGAACGAAGCGAATCCGCCCCTGTTTCACCTTCTTGTCGGCCTGCATCGCCTGCAACACCGTCTCCCAAGGGATCCCGGCCGGCCACCGGCTGGGCAATCCTGCTTTCTCGATCAGGCGTCGTTGCCGCTCCGCCTCGGCAGCGCTCCACCACCCCAGGCGGCGGGCGATCTCCCCGGCAGCCACCATGCCGATGGCGACAGCTTCTCCGTGCAGATAGCGGCGGTAGCCGGTGGCAGCTTCTAGGGCATGGCCGAGGGTGTGGCCGTAGTTGAGGATGGCCCGCAGGCCCGCTTCTTTCTCGTCCTGCTGCACCACCCAGGCTTTGCACTCGGCACAGCGGCGCAGCAGGTAGTGCAGATCGTCAGGGGCAAAGTCGGTGTAGCGGCTCAGTTGGGGTCGATCTTCCAAAAACTCAAATAGGTCGGCAGCCTGAATCACGCCGTATTTGATCACCTCTGCCAAAGCCGAGGTAAACTCCCGCTGGGGCAGAGTCTGCAATAGCGTTGGATCAATCCACACCAGGCGCGGCTGATAAAACGCCCCAATGAGGTTTTTCCCGCCAGGATGGTTGACACCGGTCTTGCCGCCGATGGCCGCATCCACCATGGCCAAAAGTGAGGTGGGCACCTGCACAAAAGGGATCCCGCGCAGCCAAGTGGCGGCGGCAAACCCCACTATGTCGCCAATGACCCCCCCTCCTAGAGCCACCAAGGTGGAGGAGCGCTCCAGGCCAAAGGCTAGGGCGGCGTCGTAGATCTTGGCCACCGAGCGCAGGGTTTTGTAGCGTTCGCCGGCAGGCAATAGGCAGAGGTGGGCGGCAAACCCCGCTTGTTGCAGCCCCTGCAGCAACTTCTCGGCAAAGTGTTTGGCAATCCCCGGATGGCTCACCACCAGAGCCCTGCCGGAAAGCCCTCTAGCTCGCATTTGGGATCCCAGCTGGATGAGGCTGTGGCCAGGGGGGCCTTCGGCAGACTGGAGGAGAATATCGTAGGAGCTGTGGGGAAGCTTGACAGGGATCAGATAGGGATCCATGCGTGTCGGTCCTGGGGGGCGGGATCCAGTGTGGCATGTTCTGCTCCCGTCTGCCTGCTGCAGGCATTGTCCTTGGGGTCTGAAAGCCCAGGGGATCCTGCTAGGGGTTGGGGTCAACTGGCTGCGGTTGGGGAGTGAGGGTTTCCAATTCCGGCAGAGCCATTCCCGCCGGGGAGGCCGAGTCTTCTTGGGCCAAATCCTGCAAAGCAGCTTGGGCCGGCTGAAATTGGGGATCCAGCTCCAGACAGCGCCGCAAGCTGGCCTGGGCGGCTTCTCGCTGGCCGGCCCGCAGTTGAATCAGCCCCAGGGTGTGCCAAAAGGCGGGCCGCTGCGGATCCAGGTGCGTGGCCTGTTGGGCGTCTGCCAGAGCAGGTTCCAGCTTCCCCAGTTTCAAGGCTTCCCAGGCGCGGTTGTTGAGGGCCACAGCATCTTCTGGGGTGAGCTGCAAAACCCGCGAGTAGGCTTGCACAGCTTGTTCGGGATCCCTCAGCTCGCTGTAGATCAACCCCAGGGCAAACCAGCCCCAGGGATCCCGTTCGTTGAGGTGGATCATCTGCTGGCAGGCGGCACGGGCTTCTTCCAGCCGGCCCAGACGCCGCAGGCCGGTGATCTGGCCAAACCAGCAGGCAGAACTGCCGGGACGCTGCTGCACCAAGCGCTGGAAATGCTGCAGGCTGGCCTCATATTGCCCCAACTCCTGCTGGGCCATTGCCAGGGCATAGCGGGCCGGAAAGTGCTCCGGCTTGATCTTGAGGGCTTCCTCGAAGTGGATGCAGGCTTCTTTCAGGTAGCCCAATTTCTGGAAGGCCACACCGCGGGCGTACCAGCTTTTGTAGTTGTCGGCATCGTAGCGCAGAGCGCGTTCTAGGGCCTTGCTGGCCAGCCGATACTGCCCCAAGCGCAGCAGGGCCACCCCCAAGTTGTGCAGGGTTATGGGATCCCGGCGGCGCAGCCGCAGCGAGCGCTTGTAACATTCAACAGCCGAGCGCAGCCGGTGGCAGTGGAAGAGGGCATTGCCTTGGTAACGCCAAACCCGCCCGCTTTTGGGGTTGAGCTTCAAGACCCGGGCAAAACTGGCCGCTGCCGAGCTGGGCCGACGCAGCCGCCGCAGCACGATCCCACGCGCCAGCCAGGTGCGGGGCTGTTTGGGGTTGTAGCGCAGCGCCTTGTTCAGGCTGTTCAGGGCCAGCTTAGACCGCTTCAGTTGCAGCAGGCGGATGCCGCGGTTATGCCAGGCCAGAGCATCTTCCGGGTTGCTCTCCAGCACCTTGTCGTAGTTAACCACCGCCGACTTGTACTGCCCCAGGCGCCCCAGAATCAGGGCCAGGCGCAGCCGGGTTTCTTCGTCGTAGGGGTTGATGCTCAGGGATCCGTTGTAGCTGTCCACCGCCTCGCGGTAGCGGGCCAGCTGCACCAGCACATCCCCACGGCGGCTCCAAGCCAGGGCGAAGTTGGGATCCATGTTCAGAGCCCGGTCGTAGGCGGCCAGGGCTTCCGTCAGGTTGCCGCGGCGACGCCAGTCTTCCCCCCGCTCGAATTGGATGTCGGCACTGTTCCACTGAAACAGCCGCTGAATGAACTGCAAAATGGCGATCTGACGCGCTCCTTCTTCTGGCGTGGCGGAGGGGGTTTCGCCTGTGGCAATGCGCAGGATGGCCATCTGGATGGCCCGCAAAAAGGCCTGAAATCCCCGCACCTCTTCATCTTCCAGGGACTCTTTCCCCTCACGGCGGCGGTATTGCAGCCGGAACCGCTGCAGATCCCCGGGGGCAGGGAAGCTGGGATCCAAAAAGTGCATTAGCTCCAAGGCGCGGTACTCAAACAGCACCGGATCCTCTTCTGAGCCAGTAAAATCCAGCAGGGGCGCCTCTTCCAGGGGGCGGGGTAGCTCAGTGGGGGTGTGCAGCAGCGTCAGCAGGCGCTGGTTTTGTCGTGCCGGGGCATGGGGAAACCCGCTGTACAGCTCATCTCTTGGCCAGGGATCGGCAACAAACTCTGGAGAGGCCACCACTCCCACCCAGCGGCATTGTTCGATGGCCAGTTGCAGCTCCAGCTTGCGGTTATCCCCCGGCTGCAGCATCCAGCGGTCAAACCAGACTTTGAAACCCTCGCGATCCAGCCGCTCCGCCAGTTGACGCGCCCACCGGGCTTGCTCTCGGTGGTAGCGCAAGAAAAGGTCGAACTTGTAATGCTCTGAAGACATGAACGCCCGCTCGCTGCTCTTCTCCAGCTTATCTTTGCGTTATCGCTGCGCGATGCTTTCACAAACGCAAACGCATTTGCTCCCCATCGGGTCTGGGGCAAGGAGCAAACCTGATGCTAGGCAACGCTTCCGCTCGATTGGTTCTGAATGGCGATGATGACCGGACAGCGATAGGCGATAGTTGGTGCAGGGCTTGAAAGGAGGGAGCACGTGCTGGGTGGAGTTTTGGCGATTGCGGCCGCGATTGGCTTGGTGGTCTTGCTGTTGGAAGCGATTCGATATCGCCGCTGGGGATCCGTTCGCCGCTGGCAACCGGCAGTGGGGCTGGGCTTGGTGGCCTTGGCGGCGCTGGGGTGCTGGCTGGGTCAGTTGCCGGATCTGATCCCCCTGGCTTTGTTGTTGGGGGGCCTGGTGGGGGTG
>NZ_JANSHW010000063.1:0-3715 GCF_047461815.1 Synechococcus sp. R6-10 | reverse complement strand
TAGGGCAGAGCAGGCTCAGGGCTACTGAAAGCCCGCTCCGTACCGCTTAGCGGTCGGAGCCGGGTAGTTTACACGCCCGTCCATTCCAAGCCCCGCTACAGCTATCTGCAAAACTATCCGCTCTCTCCCACCCCCAAGGCAACAACAGGCGGTCAGGGAAAGAGCGGTCTAGCGGGCCTTCAACTGGAACCTGACTGCCGGGAGGAACTCCAAGCGAGCCAGAACGTGAAGACTCTTCAGCAGACTGAAGGATCTAAGTTCAGACCGTTAGAGAACAGCCCCGGCGCACAGCCGGCTGAACCCAACTTGACGACCCTTACAACTACTACTATCTGGCATCCGCAGGAACCTCCCTTACTAAACGACACCCTGAGACTAGCACAAATCTTTTCTTGTTTTCTCGATCAGGGAGTTCATGCGGTGGTTTGTTGGAGCCGTTTGAGAGCTCCAGGCGCTCTGGGTGACCGTGGGCTTCGGATCCCCTGTCCCACAAGAGGGGTGAGGGATGGACTGCTGAGGATGAGGCGACAGCGTAGGATAGAGAGACGCCCTTTAGGTTGCTCGAGTTGCCGTGGACTACAAAAGTACCCTCAACCTGCCCCAAACTCAGTTTCCCATGCGGGCAGAGGCTGCCAAGAGAGAGCCCGCCATTCAAGCCTTTTGGCAGGAAGAGCAAATCTACCAACGCCTTGCCGACAACAATCCTGGGGATCCCTTTGTCCTGCACGATGGACCGCCCTACGCCAATGGCGATATCCACATGGGCACCACCCTCAACAAGATCCTCAAGGATATCGTCAACAAGTACCACATCCTGCAGGGGCGCAAGGTGCGCTACGTGCCCGGCTGGGATTGCCACGGCCTGCCCATCGAACTGAAAGTGTTGCAAAGCCTCACTCCGCAGGAGCGGGAAAACCTCACCCCTCTGCAGCTGCGACAAAAAGCCAAGGAGTACGCCCTGCACTACGTTGATGTGCAGCGGGCCAGTTTTCAGCGCCTGGGGGTATGGGGATCCTGGGATCGGCCCTACCTGACGCTGTCGCCGGAGTACGAAGCCGCACAGATTGAGGTGTTTGGACAAATGGCCCTCAAGGGCTACATCTACCGCGGCCTCAAACCCGTCCACTGGAGCCCCAGCTCCCAGACGGCTCTGGCGGAAGCCGAGCTGGAATATCCTGACAACCACATCTCCCGCAGCATCTATGTGGCTTTCCCGTTGCACAGCCTCAGCGCAGCGGCGCAGCCGATTTTAGAGCCCTTCATGCCGGGCCTGCGGGCGGCCATCTGGACCACCACCCCTTGGACGATCCCGGCCAACCTGGCTCTCTGCTTTAACCCCAAGCTCACCTATGCAGTGGTGGAGTCTCCCCGCTTCGGCCTGCTGTTGATCGCCGCCGATCTGCGGGAGCGGCTGGAGAAGGTTCTGGAGACGCCTCTGGAGATCAAGGCCACCCTGCCGGGATCCGCCCTGGAATACAGTCAAGGACGGCACCCCCTCTTTGACCGCGCCAGCCTCTGCGTGCTGGGGGACTATGTCACCACCGAGTCCGGCACCGGCATTGTGCACACAGCTCCGGGGCATGGGGAAGATGACTTCAAAACCGGCCAAAAGTATGGTCTGCCCATTCTCAGCCCTGTGGACGATCAGGGGAGATTTACCGCCGAGGCCGGATCCCAGTTCGTCGGGTTGGATGTGCTCTCCAAGAAGCCGGAGACCAGCGGCAATGCTGCTGTCATCCAGGCTCTGCAGGCTGCGGGGGCTTTGCTCAAGGAAGAGCCCTACAACCACAAATATCCCTACGACTGGCGCACGAAAGAGCCAACGATTTTCCGGGCCACCGAGCAGTGGTTTGCGTCTGTAGCTGGCTTCCGGGAGCTGGCCCTGCAGGCCATTAAAACCGTGAAATGGATCCCGGCCATCGGGGAGAACCGCATCACTGCTATGGTGTCGGAGCGCTCGGATTGGTGTATTTCCCGCCAGCGGGCTTGGGGCGTGCCCATCCCCGTCTTTTACGACGAAGAAACCGGCGAGGTTCTGCTCACCGCCGAGACCCTCGACCACATCAAGGCCATTTTTGCCCAGGAGGGATCCGACGCCTGGTGGCAGCGCCCGGTGGAGGAGTTGCTGCCGGAGCAGTACCGCCACAATGGCCGCACCTACCGCAAAGGGATGGACACCATGGACGTGTGGTTTGACTCCGGCTCTTCCTGGGCGGCAGTGGCCAAGGCGCAGGGGTTGGGCTACCCGGTGGATCTGTATTTGGAAGGCTCCGACCAACACCGAGGCTGGTTCCAATCCAGTTTGCTCACCTCCGTGGCCGTCAACGGCCATGCCCCCTACAAAGCGGTGCTCACCCATGGGTTTGTGCTGGACGAGAAGGGCCAGAAAATGAGCAAGTCCCTGGGGAATGTCATCGATCCGCTGGTGTTAATCAACGGCGGCAAAGATCCCCAGACGGATCCCGCCTATGGGGCAGATGTGCTGCGCCTATGGGTCTCCAGTGTGGACTACTCCGGGGATGTGCCGCTGGGTAAGACCATTCTTGGGCAAATGGCGGATGTATATCGCAAAATCCGCAACACAGCTCGCTTTTTGCTGAGCAACCTCTACGACTTCAATCCAACTCAGGATGCCGTCCCTTTTGAAGCCTTGACGGAGCTAGACCGCTACATTTTGCACCGCCTGCACGAGGTGGGATCCGAGATCGGCGAATCTTTTGCCAGCTATCAGTTCTACCGCTTTTTCCAGGCGATTCAGAACTTCTGTGTGGTGGATCTCTCCAACTTTTACCTGGATATTGCCAAGGATCGCCTCTACATTAGCCATGCCCAAAGTCTACGGCGGCGCCAATGTCAAACGGTGCTCTCCCTGTTGCTGGAGAACTTGGCCAAGGCCATCGCCCCCGTTCTCTCCCACCTGGCCGAAGAGATTTGGAGCCATCTGCCCTATCCCAAGCCCACCCGTTCGGTGTTTGAGGGGGGGTGGATGAAGCTGCCGGAGCACTGGCGGGATCCCCAGTTGGCGGCCATTTGGGAGCAGCTGCGAGAGGTGCGCCAAGAGGTGAACAAGGCTCTGGAGCAAGCCCGTACCGGTCGCGTTAGCGGGACGGAGTCCTTTAAGCCCATCGGCGCTTCCACCGAGGCCAAGGTAATCCTGAAGGTAGCGGATCCCAGCCTGTACTCTCTTTTGCAGGAGCGGTCTGCCGAGTTGCGCTACTTGTTCATCACCTCACAGGTGGAACTGGAGAAGGCCTCAGGTCAAGGCTTGCAGATCTCTGTTTTTCCGGCTGACGGCCAAAAGTGCGTGCGCTGCTGGAACTATTCCACCCGTGTGGGGGAATTTGCCGAACATCCAGAGCTGTGTGAGCGTTGTGTAGCCGCTCTGGCCGGGGAGTTTTGAATTCGGGACCCCGTCCCGCTGGCGGGAAGGGATCCCCCTCTTTGAATTGGCTCTTTCTCCGGACAGGTCTTGTCGGCCTTCTTCGGGATCAAGGGGCAGAGCTGCGGGATGGGATCCCCTCGACATGGGTGTGCAGCACTTTGCCGCACAGGGTTTTCTCCAGCCAGGGAGTCGCTGGCGATCGGGAGTGGAGGGTGGCCGCAGAAACCGTCCAGGGGTGGGTGGGATCAAACAGCACCCAGTCGCTGTGGGGGGTGAGGGTGGGCGGATCTAGGTTTAGGCAGCGGGCCGGGTACAGGCTGAGGGCAGACCACA
>NZ_JANSHW010000062.1:0-7744 GCF_047461815.1 Synechococcus sp. R6-10 | reverse complement strand
TGGCAAGGCGCTCTGGGTGTTATGCTCAGAGCTTTGCGGGATACCGCCTTTCTGTTCGGACTCCGTCCCGCTAACGCGAACGGAAATGGACAGAATGCTATCGCTTCACCGTTGAGCAGTAATGGTCAGCAGTGTTCAGCGTAAATGTATCAGCATTCCTGCCATCCTCTGCTCTTGGCTTCCCAACGCCTCTTGCTGTTCAGCGGCAAGGGAGGAGTGGGCAAAACAACCTTGACCTGCGCGCTGGCTCGCCAACTGGCCCAGGTGGATCCCCAGCGCCGTCTGCTCCTGATGTCCACAGATCCCGCCCACTCGTTGGGGGACGTGCTGCAAATCTCGGTTACGGATGTGGCCCAACCCTTGCCGGATCGCCCCAATTTACAGGTGCGGGCTTTGCAGGCGGAGATTTTGCTGCGGTCTTTTCGGCAAACCTATGGGCCGGCCCTGGAGCTCATTGCCGAGCGGGGCAGTTGGTTTGGCCGAGAGGATCTGCTGCCGATCTGGGATTTGGCGTGGCCGGGGGTGGATGAGCTGATGGCCATTCTGGAGGTCAACCGGCTGCTGGCGAGGGAGGAGGTGGATACGGTCATTCTGGATACGGCCCCCACCGGGCATACCCTGCGGCTGTTGGAGCTGCCCGACTTTTTGGATAATCTTCTGGCTGTGTTTGCCACCTTTCAGGCCAAGCATCGGGAGATCGCCCAAGCCCTGACAGGCACCTATCGACCGGATGAGGCGGATGCGTTTTTGGCCCAGTTGCAGGGGGAACTTGAGGGGGGCAAAGCCCGCTTGACCAATCCGGAGAGCACCTCTGCTTGGCTGGTGATGATCCCGGAGCAGTTGAGCGTGGCGGAAACCCGCCGCTTTTGTCAGCAACTGCAAAGCCGCCGCGTGCCCATCGGCGGCCTTCTGGTCAATCAGGTGCTGCTTGCAAGAGAGAATAACAGCCAACCTTCGCTGCCCGCTGCTCTCCCCTCTCCTCTCTACTCGGCGCGGCAACAGGAACAGCGGCGTGTGCTCAAAGCCCTACAGGAGGAGCTGCCCGGATACTCTATCTGGGTCTGTCCTTATCAACTGCAGGAGCCGGTTGGGTTGGCGGCCCTGGATGAGCTGGTGCAGCAGCTTCGCCCCTTGCCAGAGGTGCTGCTGCAGTTGGAAGGGATCCCAGAGCAAAAAGCGGAGAGCCAAGAGAAGAGAAAGTCTCTCTTCTCCACCCTCTTCCCTTCCTTCAAGGGGATCCCGTCCCTACCGGATTTTTTGACCCAAGGGATCCGACTGGTGTTGGTGGGGGGCAAAGGGGGTGTGGGCAAGACGACGGTGGCCGGGGCCCTGGCTTGGACCTTGGCCAAGCGCCATCCCGACAAGCAGCTCTTGCTGGTCTCCATCGATCCGGCCCACTCGTTGGGGGATCTGTTTCAGACGAAACTGGGTCAGGATCCCATCCCCCTGCTGCCCAACCTGCTGGGGCAGGAGATCGATGCGGCGGCGGTGCTGGAGCAATTCCGGCAGGATTACCTGGAGGAGGTGGCGGCCATCTTGGCGGGGGAGGGGACGGCAGGGGTGGAAGTCCAATACGACCCGCAGGCGTGGCGGCAACTGCTGCAGATGCCTCCACCCGGCCTGGATGAGGTGATGGCCCTGTTGAGTGTTCTCCGACAGGAGACGAGCGGGCAGTTCGACCTGGTGGTGCTGGACACGGCCCCCACAGGGCATCTCCTGCGGTTTCTGCAGATGCCCCAGGCTCTGGAGGGCTGGGTAAGCTTGGCCCTGAAGCTGTGGCTGAAATATCGGGATGTGGTGGGCAGGCCGGAATGGGCGCAGCGGATGCGGGAGCTCTTGGCCCAGGTGCGACAGCTCCGGCAGCAGCTCCAGGATCCCCAGTTTGTTACCTTTATCCCCGTCTTTAACCCCGAGCAAGCAGTTCTGGCGGAAACCGAGCGTCTCTTGGCGGAACTGGATGCTTTGGGGATCCCTCATCCCTACGCCGTTCTCAATCGGGTGTGGTTGGAGGATTCTACCCCCTTTGGAGAGGCCCTCCGCCGTCGTCACCAGACTCTTCTGGCCCAGCTCCCCCAGCCATTTTCCCAGCAGGCCATCTTGACCATCCCCTTCCTACATCCTCCCAGCTTGGAGAATATCGGCTCCTACTTGTTCGCTCCTCAGGAGCCCTAACCTAGGGGTAGACCTTGCTCACCCAAAGCGTTATGGATCCCAAGTTGGAAGAACGCGCCCGCGAGCTGCGCACCCTGCTGCAGAAGGCCAGCATTGCCTACTATGTCCACGATGCTCCCATCCTGGAAGACAGCGTTTACGACCGCCTCTACCGCGAGCTGCAAGAGCTGGAGCGGGCTTACCCTGAACTGGTCACCCCCGATAGCCCTACTCAGCGGGTGGGAGAAAAACCTGCAGAGCATTTTCCCACCGTCTTCCACCGCATCCCCCTCTACAGCTTGGAAAACGCTTTCAACCCAGAAGAGCTAGAGGAGTGGCAAGAGCGTCTGCTGCGAGTTTTGGGCCGTGCCCCTGTTCCCGACAGCAGGACAGAGGGAGAGCTGGAATATGTATGTGAGCTGAAGATTGATGGCGCCGCCTTGGCCCTAACCTACATCGAGGGTCTTTTGGAGCGGGGTGCTACTCGGGGGGACGGACAGGCCGGAGAGGACATCACCCCCAACGTGCGCGCCATTCGTTCGATTCCCCTGCGGCTGGCGACAGCAGATCCGCCTCCCGTTTTGGAGGTGCGGGGGGAAGTCTATCTGGCCCTAGCCGAGTTTGAACGGATCAACCAAGAGCGTCGTTCCGCCGGGGATCCCCCCTTTGCCAACCCGCGCAACTGTGCTGCCGGTACCCTGCGGCAGTTGGATAGCCGCGTTGTGGCCGCCCGCAAGCTCAGCTTCTTCGCCTACGCCCTCCACTGGCCGGAGGGATGGCCTGCCGGGGATCCCCCGCAAACCCAGTGGCAGTGTCTGCAGCAGCTCAAGGAATTGGGATTTCCGGTCAACCCCCTTTCCCAGGTCTGTCGGGGCTTGGGGGAAGTGATCCAATTTTATGAGCGATGGCGGGGTGCCCAGCTCCCTTACGCCAGCGACGGGGTGGTGGTGAAATTGAACTCCTTGCGGCTGCAGGAGGAGGCCGGCTTTACGCAAAAATTTCCCCGCTGGGCCATTGCCCTCAAATACCCTGCCCAGGAAGTCCCCACCCGCATCCGCGCCATCGTGGCCAGCGTGGGCCGTACCGGCGCCGTCACTCCAGTGGCAGAGCTGGAGCCGGTTCCTTTGGCCGGCACCCTTGTCAGCCGCGCCAGCCTGCACAATGCCGATCGCCTGCGGGAGCTGGACGTGCACATCGGCGATACTGCCATCGTGCGCAAAGCCGGGGAGATCATCCCGGAGGTGGTCGGGATCCTGAAGGAATTGCGCCCTGCCGATGCCGTTCCCTACAGCCTGCCCAGCCAGTGCCCCGAATGCCACGCCCCTTTGGTTCGTCCCCCCGGCGAAGCCGTGACCCGCTGCCCCAACCCCGAGTGCCCGGCCAAGCTGCGGGGCCAATTGCAGCACTGGGCCAGCCGCGATGCTTTGGATATCGAAGGCTTAGGGGAAAAGCGGGCAGCCCAATTGGTGGAGAGCTTGGGGGTGCGCACCGTAGCCGATCTCTACCGCCTCACCCCAGAGCAGTTGCAGGGTTTGGAGGGAATGGGATCCCGCTCCAGCCAAAAGCTGGTGCAAGCCATTCAGCGCTCTCGTCAACAGCCCTGGGAACGGGTGCTCTACGGGCTGGGGATCCCCCATGTGGGGGTGGTCACTGCCCAGATTTTGGCCGGCCATTTTCCCACCCCTGAGCTTTTGGCCCAGGCCAGTGCAGAAACCATTGCTCAGATCTACGGGATAGGCGCGGAAGTGGCGGAAGCGGTGGTGGCCTGGTTTGCCGATCCCGCCCACCGGCGGCTGCTGCAGGAGTTGCAGGCGCTAGGGATCCCCGCTCTTCCTCAGCAGGAGAGCCCTGCCGTCTCCCAGATCCTGGCCGGGAAAAAATTCGTAATCACCGGCACCTTGCCCACCCTCTCCCGCCAGCAGGCCAAGGCTTGGATTGAGAGTCGGGGGGGCAAAGTCACCGCCAGCGTCAGCCGCCAAACCGACTACGTGGTGGTGGGCTCTGACCCCGGCTCCAAGCTGGAGCAAGCCCAACAACTGGGGATCCCCCTGCTGACCGAAGCGGAGCTGTTGGCGCTGGATCCCACCGTGGAATCCGGTGATCTGCATCCTTGACAGGGTGGATCCCCGAAAAACTTGGGTAGGGTGGGTTGTCTTAGCGGCAGGGATAATTTATGATTCACCTCTAGTGAGGAGTGGACGCCAATAGGGGGAAGCGAACGAAACACGGACAGTTCCTTCCCCTTTTTGGTTACAAAAAGGCGCGGCCACACCTCCAAAAAGTATCCAACTTAACTGAAGGATTCCTTTGCCAGTGCCAGATAAGTTCAACTATGATGGGATCAGCGGAGACGCATGTTTCCGTTCACTCCTCACACCATCTTCCGCTCGGCGTCAAGTCGGGCGGTTTTTCTATAAATCCGTCCAAAGGATGTATGACCATTCCCTATAGCAGCGAAACGGCTCACCCCTTCCATTTCCAGTTTTCCTCCTTGTGAGACACTTGGGGAGAACCGAGGCTGTGGCGTTTGCACGGGTAGCGCAGAGCGCTGGAGAAGCTTATGGTCACTTTGAAGCAAGAATGAAACACCTCCGTTGCATTGCTTCCCAGCTCCCTTTTGAAGAGTGGGTGGTCGCGGAAGCGGCACGGAGCGCTTGGGAAGTGTCTCAATCCAGTTTGAAATGACTATATCTCCAGTCTTTCCAGTTGATCCCCATGGGAATCTCTTGGCACCCTGCCCCCTTGGGGATCCGGAAACAAGCCCTACGAGCCCAGTGGAGATGCTAGACTAGTAGGTCAGTGAGATTCCACCAACTTCGGCCTCCTTACGCTTTCGCAGCCAATTTGCGACTGGATTGGAAGGTTTAGTTTTCTTCTGGCTTTTGCCGGATTAGGATAGCCAAGAGCAAGCAGCAACGAGGATCCCATGGCCAAATATGACTCCCATCTAAAGTGCTCCTTCTGCAACAAGTCACAGGATCAGGTGCGTAAGTTGATTGCGGGGCCGGGGGTCTACATCTGTGACGAGTGCGTGGAGCTCTGCAACGAGATTTTGGATGAGGAACTCTACGACGGCAACACTCCTCCTGCTGCCGCCCCTGCCGGCGGCCGGCGTGAAGCTCCTAAAAAATCCTCCCGCAGCCTGCCTTCTTTGGCGCAGTTGCCCAAGCCGCAAGAGATCATGCGCTATCTCGACCAATATGTGATTGGCCAAGAAAAAGCTAAGAAGGTTTTGTCGGTGGCGGTTTACAACCACTACAAGCGTCTGGCTGCCAAGGCCAACCCCGGTAGCGTCGGAGTTTCGGAACTGGATGAGGTGGAGCTACAGAAGTCCAACATTTTGATCATTGGCCCCACTGGCTCCGGCAAAACCCTGCTGGCGGAAACCCTGGCTCGCATGTTGGATGTGCCTTTTGCGGTTGCAGATGCTACCACCCTTACGGAAGCTGGCTATGTGGGCGAGGATGTGGAAAACATCCTGTTGCGCCTGCTGCAGGTGGCGGACATGGACGTAGAAGAGGCCCAGCGCGGCATCATCTACATCGACGAAATCGACAAAATTGCCCGCAAAAGCGAGAACCCCTCCATTACCCGCGATGTCTCCGGCGAGGGGGTGCAGCAGGCTTTGTTGAAGATGCTGGAAGGGACAATAGCCAACGTGCCTCCCCAGGGAGGGCGCAAGCACCCCTATCAAGACTGCATTCAAATCGACACTTCCAACATCCTCTTCATTTGCGGGGGGGCTTTTGTTGGCCTGGAAAAAGTAATCGAGCAGCGCATTGGCAAGAAATCGATGGGCTTTATCAAGCCAGGGGAGCAATTGTCGGTTAGCCGCGAGCAACGTATGGCCAATGCCCTCAAGGCTTTGGAGCCTGAAGACTTGATCAAGTACGGCATGATTCCCGAATTCACGGGGCGGCTCCCGGTAGTGGCGACTTTGGATCCGCTGGATGAGAAGGCGCTGGAGGCGATCCTGACGCAGCCCAAAAACGCCATTCTCAAGCAGGCGCAGAAGCTGTTGCGCATGGACGGGGTGGAACTGGAGTTCGAACCTGCCGCCATTGCTGCCATTGCCAAAGAGGCTTATCGCCGCAAGACCGGGGCTCGCGCCCTGCGGGCCATTGTGGAAGAGCTAATGCTGGATGTGATGTACGAGGCACCCTCCCGCCGCGACCTGAAATACATCCGCATCACCGCAGAGATGGTGGAGCGCCGTTCCACCCGCGAGCTGATTCCTCACCCCTCTACGCTGCCCAAGCCTGAGTCGGCCTAGAGTCGCGGCCCTTCCGATCCCTGCTGGATGAACTTATGATCTGTTCTTGAAAGAGGGGGCAGGAGATCCTATGGCAGGGACTGCGTTCCGCTGGCGCGAACGACAGCGGGTGGATCGTGAATATGCGGTAATTGGGCTGGGGCGCTTTGGTTCTAGCTTGGCTCTCACCTTGATGGAGCGAGGGCACAATGTCTTGGGGATCGACCGCAGCCGTGAGATCGTGCAGCGCCTGGCGGATCAGCTGACGCAGGTGGTGGCACTCGATTCCAGCGATGAAGATGCGCTGCGAGCGGTGGATATCCTCTCCTTCGACACGGTGGTGGTGGCCATTGGCAGCGATTTTGAGAGCAATTTGCTGACGACGGTGGCCCTGAAAAGTCTGGGGGTGCGCAATGTGGTCTGTAAGGCGTCGACCGAGCGGCAACGCTCTATTCTCCTGCGAGTGGGGGCAGATCGGGTGGTGTTGCCGGAGCAAGAGGCAGGGCGCCGTTTGGCTCAGGTGTTGACAGCACCGGGGATCCTAGATCAGCTAGAGCTGGAGCCGGGCTACAGCATTACGGAATTACAGGTGCCGGAGGCGTTGGTGGGCCATACGCTGGCGGAGTCGGATCTGCGTCGCCGCTTCGGCATCACGGTGCTGGTGGTGAAGCGAAAGCAATCGCTGGTGGTCTCTCCCCCCGCAGACTACCTGCTGGAAAAGGGGGATTTGCTGGTGGTTCTGGGGGCCAATACCAACATCTCGCGGCTGAATGAGATGTAGGGAGGGATCCGATGAGAGAGGGCTCCGTCCCGCTTCCGCCAGAGGAGGGCTCTGAGCGCTTGGTTCCACCGGTACCATCCCGCGCCCGCCACCTGCCGACACCGGGCTCGGCATTGTCTCAGTCCTCTAGGGCCTTCGGGAATCGTCTGCAGTGGTTTTTCGGGGGGGACAGGCGTCGCCCGCTGCCGCCGCCATTGCGGCTGGTCACAGGGTTGGGGCTCTTGGCAGTGGTGGGAACTTTGGTGCTCATGTTGCCGGGGATCGGGCGCGGGGATCCCTTGAGCTGGAATGAGGCGCTGTTTACGGCCATGTCGGCCCTGAGCGTGACGGGGCTCTCGACGATTGTGGCGGCGGAGGATCTCACCCTGTTGGGCCAGATTGTGCTGCTGATCCTGATTCAGATTGGCGGGGTGGGCTTCATGGTGTTGGCGGTGGTGGTGTTTCAATTGATCGGGCGGCGCATTTCCCTCCTCAATCGCTTGGCGCTGTGCAATTCGCTGGGTCTAATCGATCCGGGGGCGATCCTGGAATTGACTCGGCGGGTGCTGCTGGGGGTCACT
>NZ_JANSHW010000061.1:0-14926 GCF_047461815.1 Synechococcus sp. R6-10 | reverse complement strand
GCTCAAAATTTGGCCGGTTCCGCTCCAAACTCGGGTTTCCGTCTGAGCCACGGCGGGTTGCCCAAGCTGCAGAACCATGAGCAACAGCCCTGCCCAGCTCCAGTGATTTCGCAGCCTCCCTCTCCCATCAGGGAAGAAGGAAGAAGAGCGAGAGAAACAAGCCATTGCACTCACGTTGATACCACGCGCCGCGATAGGACTGAAACAGACGAAGAAGAAGGCGAAAAGGTGTCGCAGGAAGCAATCCCTTACACAGTTTTTTTCACAGCTCGCTGAAAGCCTTTGGGATCCCTCTGCGCTCTCTTGGCTCTGGGTTAAGCCTGCTGCTGGAATCCGCCCTCGGCTTGATCCCAATCTAGCAATCTCCATCCCCCCAGACAGGATGTAACCTGAGACTCTGGCTGCGGGGATCCCCAGCAACCGTTTCGTCAATGCGCAGAGTCAAGACCCAGAGTGCCTCCGCCGCAATCGTAAGCCTCACTACTTGAGAGAAAGGAAACGCTCCAGAGCTGCCACCATTGCCGGTGGCCAACGGCGGACGGTTTTCACCCATTCCAGGTCGGCGTAGCGGGGATCCAGCCCTTGCACAGCCACCCAATGACTTTCGGCCTCTCCTTGCCGACCCTGCGCCCAAAGGATGGCACTGAGAGCAGCCCGCATATCTGGAAACTTCGGGTACTTGCGCACCAGAGCCCGCATCAAGCGCAGAGCAGCTTCTGTTTCACCCACCTGGTAGAGGCTCAAAGCATAGTTGGCCTGAGCGAAGGCGTAGTCGGGAGCCAATTCTGTGGCGCGGCGGTAGTCAGCCAAGGCCTGTTGCCATTGGCCCAGCCCTGCTTCCGCATTGCCGCGGTTGTTGTAGGCTGCCGCATCGTTGGGATCCAACTGCAACACTCGTTCGTAGTCTGCAATTGCTTCCTGCCACCGCCCCAGCCCCTCCAAAGCAGCCCCTCGGTTGAGATAGGGATCCGGCGCCTCAGGGGCCAAACGAATGGCCTCAGCGTAATCCTCCAGAGCTGCCTGCAGTTGGTGCAAGCTGACACGGGCATTGCCCCGGTTGCTCCACAGGGCCGGGTTGTCCGGCTGGATCTGCAACAGTTGAGTCCACAGGGTTTCCGCCCGGGCAAAATCTCCCCTCTGAGTTGCAGCAAAGGCTTCCTCAAACAGTCGATCGATCTGGCGATCCACCTTGTGGCTCGCTGCCGTTGCCACCACACCCGATCCAGGCCAGATAGGGATCCCCAACCAAAGCAGCAGCCCCAGCAGCAGCGCAGGGAGTAGGTTGGGTACACTGACGGACTTCATGGCTGCAAAAACCACCTTGGATGGGGTGTCCCCACCTGAAGCCATCGCCACAGAAGGGGGTCTGATGGTTAGCGCGCCCTGGAGGACTCGAACCCCCGACATCCGGTTTTGGAGACCGACGTTCTACCAACTGAACTAAGGACGCATTGGCCAAAGGTTACACCCGCTTACCCAGTGTAGCAGGTACACCTAATTTTCAGAGGAGCTGTTCCTCAACTATCTGGGCTCTCTGCCTTAGCCTTGATACGAGTGGCTTTGCCCACCCGATCCCGCAAATAGAACAGCTTGGCCCGACGCACTTTACCCCGCCGCAGCACCTGAATCGACTCGATGCGCGGGGAGTGAATGAGGAAAACCCGCTCCACGCCGATTCCCTGGAAAACCTTGCGCACCGTGATGGTGCGGTTAATGCCGGAGTGGCGCATGGCAATGACCGTGCCCTCAAAGGCTTGTACCCGCTCCTTGCCCCCCTCTTGGATGCGAACTCCCACCCGTACCTGATCGCCAACCCGAATCTCCGGCAGATCCGGCTTCATCTGGGCAGCTTCAATGGAGCGGATGATCTCCTCAGCGTTGATGCGAACGTTCATGGCCTTCCCGCGCTACCGGCAGTTAACCATGGTAACAATCGTCGCTGTTTTTTGTACAGAGCTGGCCGACATAGAGCTCAAGAGGTGGGAGACTGTGTTTACGCTTCCCCCATTTTTCCAATAGGCTAGACAAAGATAAAGCTTTTGTTACAAACGGGAGACTTTTGTGATCCTGCACACCGATGAGCCCAAGACGGGATCCCTGTCTACTCCCAGGCCTGCAGATCAGCCTCTGCCCCAGAGCAAACCCCGCCCCAAGAGATTTCCCTTCGGTTGGATGCTCTTGGGCTTGCTGTTGGCCGGCCTAGGGGGCAGCGGTCTCCTGATCCAGCGTCAGCTGCAGCAGCAGAGGGCAGAACGGCTGGAAAGATTGACGGTACCGGTTCAAGTGGTGGATCTGACCCAACGCCTGCGGGTGAGCGGCCAGGTGCAGCCGCTCCGCCAGGTGAATGTCAGCCCTCGCGAGTCGGGTCGCCTGGCGGAACTGTTGGTGGATCAGGGAGATGAAGTGGTGGCAGGGCAGTTATTGGCCCGGATGGACTACGGCGATCTCGCCAGTGGCATTCGCCAAGCCCAAGCCCGCATTCAAGAGCTGCAAGCCCGTCTAGCGGAGCAACAGGCCGGAGAGCGCCCCCAGGTGATCGCGGCGGCCCAGGCCAGGGTGGATGCTGCCCGGTCGCAGGTGGACTTGGCTCAGAGGGAGTTAGAGCGCATCCAGGCCCTGGTGCAGGCGGGGGTGGTAGCCCGCAGCGAGCTGGATCAACGCTCGGCCCGCCTGGAACAAGCGCAAGCGGATTTGCGAGCTGCTCAACAGGAGTTGGAGCGATTGCAACTGGGGAGCCGCCCGGAAACCCTACAGCAAATTCAAGCCCAAATTGCCCAGGCACAAGCCGAGCTGGCCCAACGGCAATCCCGGTTGGCTGACACCGAAGTCCGCGCCCCCTTTTCCGGTGTGGTGGTGCAGCGCTTTGCCGAGGTGGGATCCTTTGTAGCTCCCACAACAGCAGCTTCCGATGCCACCGCAGCTTCTTCCAGTTCCATTTTGGCGCTGGCTCAGGGAATTGAGGTGCGGGCAGAAGTGCCAGAAGCCCAGATTGCCCAGGTGCGGGTGGGTCAGCCGGTGGAGATCCGCTCCCTGGCCTACCCCGACCGCCTGGTGCAGGGGCGGGTGAAGCGGATTGCGCCTGCTACCGTGGTGGTGCGAGAGGTAACCGTCTTTCGGGTCTTCGTTGAACCGGAGCCTGGGGCCGACTTTTTGCGCACCGGCATGACTGTTTCGGTGGATTTCATTGGGGATCCCCAGCCTCAGGCTCTGACGGTGCCCTCAGTGGCTATCCTCCGGGAGGAAAGCCAGGAAGGCGTGCTCCTGCTGGATCCCCAAAGCCGGCAACCTGTCTATCGCCGCGTGGAAACGGGCATCACTCAGGGTGGAGTTACCCAAATCCTCTCTGGTCTGCAGGCAGGGGATCGGGTCTTTACTGCCCTGCCTCCTGGGGTGAACCTAGAGACTTTGATTAAAAGAGCGGAGCAACAGCCATGAGCCTGGCAACGGCGGCCAAAATGGCCTGGCAAATGGTGCGACGACATCGCCTGCGCACCGGGCTGAGCATGCTCGGGATCCTCATCGGCAATGCGGCGGTGGTGGCCATTGCCGGATTTGGCTATGCTGCCCAAGAGATGGCAGTGGATCAATTTCGCTCTCTGGGCACCAACTTGCTGATCGTCTTTTCGGCCAACTTGGGCCTAGCTGATGCCGGCAACATCCGCCCCCTCACCTTGGAGGATGTACGGGCTATTGCGGCGGAAGTGCCTGCCGTGTCAGCAGCCGTCCCCAGCCTGGGCACCAATGTGCGCGCTGTGCGAGGTGGAGTGGATCGCCGCTATGAGGCCACCGGCACTTGGCCGGAGTACTTGTCGGTCTTGAACTTAGAGATCGAGGCAGGCCGCTTCCTCTTGCCCTCGGATATCGAGGAACAGCGCCCGGTGGTGGTGCTGGGCAGCGATGCCGCCAGCCAGTTGTTCGGCCTGGACCCTGCCGCTGCCATTGGGGAGACCGTCCTGCTGAACAACTTGCCCTTCGAGGTAATCGGCACTTTGCGCTCGAAGCCGACGGTGTTTGGCAACAGCGATGCCGGAGTGTTTCTGCCGGTGGACGTGGTGGCCAATCGGTTGGTCGGGCGGCGTTCCCCCTACGGCACAGAGCTGACGGCGATTTTCGTCTCGGCCCGCTCTGAAGCCGATCTGCCTGCTGCCGAGTTCCAAATCCGCAACCTGCTGCGCCAGCGGCACCAATTGGTGGGAGAAGATGACTTCATCATCCGCAACCAAAAGGTGCTCCTGGATGGGTCGGCCAGGATTTTGAGCCTGCTGCGGGTGCTGCTGACGGGCACGGCGGCCCTCTCCCTGCTGGTGGGAGGGGTGGGGATCATGAATGTGATGCTTATCTCGGTTGCGGAACGCACCCATGAAATCGGGCTGCGCAAGGCGATCGGGGCGGATAGCCGGCAGATTTTGCAGCAGTTTGCCGCCGAAGCGATTTTCATTGCCGTGACCGGGGGGGTGCTCGGGATCCTCCTCAGCAGCGGCCTGCTGGTGGCGGTGCAGGTGTTCACCCCCTTGGCCACCCAAGTCGATGCGGTGGCAGTGGGAGTGGCGTTCTCCCTTTCCACTGGGATTGGGCTGGTCTTCGGCATTTTCCCGGCCCGCAAAGCGGCGCAACTGGATCCCATTGAGGCCCTGCGGGCCTAGAGATCGTATCCAAACAGGCGGGGATCCGCCGGCTGCCAATTGAGATCCGCCAAGCCGTACTCCGCCCAGCGGCGATCCACCAGGCGGGCTACTTCTGGATCCGGAGTGAGGGGATCCCGCCAGGGAGCATCGGTTTCTGGGGGAATTTTGGTGGTGGCATCAATGCCCATCTTGCCCCCCAGACCCCGTTTTTCGGTGGCAAAGTCCAAGGTGTCAAAGGGGTTGTCCGCCAGAATAAACACATCCCGCTGCGGATCCACCCGCGAACACAGACACCAGAGCACCTGCCGTGGATCCCGCACATTGATATCCTTGTCCACCACGATCACAAACTTGGTGTAGCTAAATTGGGGCAGGGCGCTCCAAAAAGCCAAAGCCGCCCGCCGCGCTTGGCCGGGGTAGGCTTTGTCGATGGAAAGAATAGCGGCCTTGTAGCCCAGCGCCTCCATCGGCAAGAAGAAATCCACGATCTCCGGCACCTGCTGCCTGAGGATGGGGGTGTAGATGCGGTTCAGGGCCAGCGCCATCATGTCGTTCTCTTTGGGGGGCTTGCCGCTGAAGGTGGTGAGGTAGATGGGATCCCGGCGGTGGGTCAAGCAGTGGAAGCGAATCAGAGGGGCCTGCTCGTTGCGGGGGCCGTAGTAGCCGATGTGATCTCCGGCAGGCCCGTCGGGGGCCACTTCCCCAGGGGTGATGGTGCCCTCCAAAACGATCTCAGCATGAGCCGGCACCTGCAGATCCACCGTTTTGCACTGGGCCAGGTGCAACCCTTCTCCGGCATAGAGACCGGCAAACAGCCACTCGGACAGATCCACCGGCAGAGGTGTGGCCGCCGCCAAAATCACCACCGGATCCACCCCCACCGCCACTGCCACCTCCAGCTTTTGGCCCAGGGCTGCCGCCTTGCGCAGATGCCGAGTTGCCCCCCGCACCGACAGCCATTGCACCGTCATGGTGGTGCGGCTTTGCAACTGCAGGCGGTACACCCCCACGTTGGGGATCCCATTTTCCGGGTCTTTGGTGACCATCAGGCCCAAGGTCAGCACCCGTCCGGCATCGCCGGGGTAGACCCGCAACAGGGGCAATTGGGTGAGATCCACTTCCTCTCCCCGCCGCACCACCTGCTGACAGGGAGGGATCAGATCCCGGCTGGGTCTCGCTTTGAAGACGCTAAGCAGCGCCTGTCCCAACTCCACCGCCTGGGCAAAGCTCCGCGGTGGCCGCGGCTGGTAAAGCAGGGCCAGCTTTTTCCCCAGTTCCTCCAGATCCTGAGGCTGCTCCATTCCCAAAGCCCAGCAAATGCGCTCCACCGTGCCCAGGGTGTTGATGAGCAGCGGCATTGAGGATCCCTTCACCCGCTCAAACAGCAGCGCCGGCCCCCCGCAGGCCAAGAGGCGATCGGCAATCTCGGCAATTTCCAGATCCGGATCCACTTCTGCCGAAATGCGGCGGAGCTGACCACGGGATTCCAGCAGAGCAATAAAACGGCGTAGATCTCTGGGCATGAAAGGGAACCTAAGGGCTTACTTGTCGCGATTGAGGGCTAACCCGCTCATGAAGGGCTTCTGCAGCGCAATAAACACCAGCAGCGGCGGGATACTGGCGATGATCGCTCCCAGCATCATGGGGCCATAGGAGGCCGAGCTATCCAGATTGAGCAGGGATTGCAGCCCCACCTGCACCACTTGTCGCTCTCGGCCTTGCACGATCAAGCGGGGCCACAGGTACATATTCCAAGCGTAAACGAAGTGAATCACCGCCTGCGCCCCGATGGCGTTCCAGCTCAAGGGGATCAGCACCTGGGTGAGAAATTGCAGCGGGTTGGCCCCGTCCAGTTGGGCCGCCTCCGCCAGCTCGCGGGGAATGTTGGAAAAATGCTGGCGGAACAAAAACGTGGCCGTGGCGCTGGCCAGAAAGGGCACGATTAAAGCGTAGTAGGTGGATCCCCAGCCCAAGTTGGTGACCAACCGCAGCAGGGCAATGATCAAGATTTCTGTGGGCATCATCAGCGTGATCAGCACAAAGCCAAAGGCCAGCCCTTTGCCGGGAAAGCGGAAGTACACAAAGGCCAGCCCGGCTAGCAGCGACAAAACCGTCTTGCCCACGGTGATCGCCACCGCCACGATGGTGCTGTTGACCATGTAGTGGCCCAAGTGCCGCGCCACCATCACCTGATGCCAGTTGAAGGCAAAAGAGGAGCCAAAGGTCAATTGATAGCGGAACACCTCGGCATTGTTCTGGGTGCTCACGAGCAGGGCGTACAACACCGGAAATCCCAGAACCAAGCAGGCCAGCACCAGGCCCAAATGCACATACCAACGCTCCGGGATCCAGCGCCGCCAACGCCAGGGAGAAGGCTCCACCCGAGTTGAACTGGGCTGGGCCACTTGAGATCGGGGATCCTGCAACAATTGAGCCATAGCACCTCCGGACAGCAAACGCTGATGAGCAGATGGAGTTTCTGGGTCGATCTTCGGCTTCTCTTGTGAGGATAATCTGCCAGAGTTAAGGGCAACCTAAGGAAGACCGGTCGCGTTAGCGGTGCAAGCACCTCTGCCCAGACTTGCGAGTGCTTTCACCGGCGATGGGGAAACGGGTAGAGTAGAACAGCAGTATCTGGATAACCCAAGAGAGGATCCCATGACTCGAGGCTTTGGCCCCTTCGGCAAAATCCAAGAAGCGCTCAAGAAAGCCCAAGAGGTGCGCGATGGCGCTCAAAGGCTGCAAAAAGAGCTAGAGGAGATGGAGATCGTCGGCGAAGCCGGCAATGGGCTGGTGAAAGTGACGGTAAACGGCAACCAAGAACCCCTTAAGGTCTCTCTGGATCCCCAAGTGCTCCAGGAGTCGGTGGATGTGGTAGAAGACTTGCTCCTGACAGCAATGGTGAACGCCTACACCCAATCTGCTGAGACGATGCGCAAACGCATGGAAGAGCTGACCGGAAACATCAGTCTGCCGGGGTTGGGACTGGGTTGAGCCCCACTTGCTTAACCCCGCTTGCTTAACTCTGTATGTACACTCGCCCCTTGGCTCGCCTCATCGAAGAGCTGCAACGGCTGCCCGGCATTGGCTCCAAAACCGCTCAGCGCCTAGCTCTCCACTTGATCAACCGGCCTGCCGGCGAGATCGAGGCCCTGGCCAAAGCCCTGCTAGAAGCCAAGCAGACGGTTCGGCACTGTTCCATCTGCTTCAACTGGTCAGCGGAGGATCCCTGTGAGATTTGCCGTTCGCCACAGCGGGATCCCTCGCTGTGGTGCGTGGTGGCCGACGTCAAAGACTTGATTGCGATGGAGCGCACCCGCGAGTTCAAGGGGCTCTACCACGTTTTGGGCGGCCTCATCTCCCCCATGAACGGGATCGGGGTCGATCAACTGCACATCCGCGAGCTGGTGGCCCGGGTGGCACGGGAAAAACCGCAGGAGCTGATCTTTGCCATCAGCCCCAGCGTAGAGGGGGAAGTAACCATGCACGTGGTCAAGGATTACCTGAAGCCGGTTGCCCCCACCTTGCGCATGACCCGCCTGGCCTTCGGCCTGCCCATGGGATCCGAGCTGGAATACGCCGACGAGGTCACCCTGGCCCGTGCCCTGGAAGCCCGGCAGGAGTTGTGAGCCGCCCAGCCCATCAATCGCAGCCGGTTACCCCCTCCGCGCAGTAGGTGCTCCACCAGGGGTTGAAGTTGGCAGGATCCTCGGGCAGAGTGCTGATATTCAGAAGTTCCTGGAAGCTGCTGTTGCGGCCTCCGTAGCGCAGGTGCATGTGCACCGGATCCCCGTGGGGTGCCCGCAGAATCACATAGGTGAAGGTCTCGCAACTGGCGTCTGCTCCAGGCTGCAACTGAAACAAATCCCAGATGGAACTTAAGGAGCGCTCAGGGTAGTAGAAGGGATCCGGCGCAGCCCCCCGATAGGCGTAGCGACAATTTTCCGCCAGGGGCTTTTTCCCTTCCAGGTCGGCATAAAAGGAGAAAAACTCCATCTTCTCGAACTTCACCCGCTTCGGATTGCGCGGATCGTTGGCCGATTGTTCCAGGGACGTATCCAGAGTGAAAACACCATCAATTCCCAGGTAGGGCACTTTATAAGCATTGGGGGAGACAATCTGCAGCTCTAAGGCTGCCGCAGCCGCTCCAAAACCCAAGAGACTCAAGCTGCCGATCAGCCAGGCTAGGGCCGTTGAAGAACAAACTTGACGAGAGGGCATAAAACTTCGTCGTGCCTGTATTGTGCAGTAAAGTCCAGACCAGTCTAAGAAAAGCTTTGAGCTCGTACTATCCCACTGGGGGGCATTTTGCGGAAATTCGCCAGCTGCAGGTGCAGCTTTGGGGAACGGGATCCTAAGACAAGGCAGTAAAATTGAGGTCAGGCTCACCGTAGAGGGGCCAGGTTTGCTGCCAGAGCCTGATATCTGGAAACTGATTTTGAAAGCGAGGAAAACCCCGTGGAGCTAGCTGAGATTGAGGAGTTGATGAACAAAGCTGTGCAAGCCACACAGCGCTCCTTTAATACGGTACGCACCGGGCGGGCCAATTCCAGCCTGCTGGATCGGATTCAGGTGGAGTACTACGGCGTGCCCACTCCCCTGAAGGCCCTGGCCAGCCTCACCACGCCAGACTCCAGCACTCTCTTGATCCAGCCCTTTGATCCCTCGACCCTGGCGGCCATTGAGCGGGCCATTGTTGCCTCTGACCTAGGTCTAACCCCCAGCAACGACGGCAAGGTGGTGCGGCTCACCATTCCCCCCCTGACAGAAGAGCGGCGCAAAGAGCTGAGCAAACAGGTGGCCAAGCTGGCCGAAGAGGGGCGAGTCTCGATCCGCAACATCCGGCGGGATGGCATTGACTCGGTGCGCAAGCGAGAGAAAAATGGCGAGCTGTCTGAAGATGAGTCCAAAAGCTTGCAGGATGCCATCCAGAAACTAACTGACCGCTACATTAAGAAGATCGATGAGCTGCTGGCAGAAAAAGAAAAGGAGCTGACGACGCTGTAAAAGCTCCTTGTGGACATAACTCCCCACGCTACTGGATTGCTTCTGCGCAGCGGTAGGACGGGGTTAAAGACCCCATTTTTTGATCAAAACTCGACACTCATCCCGAAACTTCAAGGTTTCCACTTGCCCCTCGAAGTCGGGCAGCCGTTCGTTTCTCCTCGTCCAATTCCAACAAGAGGGATCCTGGCTTGGGCCAGGATGGAAGAGCGGAATACGACAAACCTTGCCGCAATGGATTTGATCCTGTGCCATCAATCGGCGGATTTCGACACCCTGGGGGCGGCGGTGGGAGCGGCCCGCCTGTATCCGGGTGCCCGCATTGCCTTGACCGGGGGATCCCTGCCGGGGGTGCAGGAGTTTTTGGCCCTGTACCGAGATGAATTTCCCCTCATTGAGTTGCGCTCTGTGGATCCGGGACAGGTGCAGCGGTGGATTGTGGTGGACTGTCACGATCCGGATCGCTTGGGCAAAGCTGCCGCTTGGTTAAGCGTCCCCGGCGCGCAGATTGAGATTTTCGACCATCACCCCAGTCCACTGGATAACTTTTGGCCGCAGCAGCAGGTCAACAGCCATATCGAGGCCGTGGGGGCCACCTGTACCTTGCTGGTGGAGCGGCTGCAGGCTGCTGGGATCCCTCTCAGCCCTTTTGAGCGGCTGGCGCTGGCTTTGGGCATTCACATGGATACGGGATCCCTGACCTTCCCGGAGACCACCGCCCGCGATGCTGCTGCCCTGAGCTGGCTGTTGGATCAGGGGGTGAACCTGGTCTTGTTGCGGCGCTTTTTGGGGGATGGCCTCACCCCAGAGATGCGCGAGCTGCTCAGCCAGGGGTTGGCCCAGATGCAGGTGCAGCAGGTGGGGGAGTATCGCCTGGGAGAGTGGCTGCTGGAGCTGCCGGAGTTTGTGCCCGGCTTGGCTGGCCTGGTGATGCGGCTGATGGATCTGACGGGAGTGGATGTGCTGCTCTTGGTGGCGCGGCAGGGGGAGCGGCTCAGCCTGATCGGGCGGGCGCGGCAGGAGTTTGCCCAGTTGGGCAGGGTGATGGCCCTCTACGGCGGCGGTGGACACGATTGTGCTGCAGCAGCCACGTTAAAAGCCAGCCCAGAGCAGCCTTTGCCCGACCCGGCCCAAGTCATGGCGGCCCTCAGGCAGGCTGTCCAAGAGCGGATCCCGCCCCCGGTGACGGCCAAAGATTTGATGTCGGCTCCGGTGCGCACCATCCGACCGGAGATCACCATCGACGAGGCCCAGCGGGTGCTGCTGCGCTACGGCCATTCCGGCCTGGTGGTGGTGGACGCTCAAGGTCGCCTGGTGGGGGTGATCTCGCGGCGGGATATCGATATCGCCCTGCATCACGGGTTTGGCCATGCCCCCGTCAAGGGCTACATGACCACCGACGTGAAAACCCTCTCCCCCGACACCCCCTTGGCGGAGATTCAGCGGTTGATGGTGCAGTGGGATATTGGCCGCCTGCCGGTTCTCCAGGATGGACAGTTGGTGGGCATTGTAACTCGCACCGATGTGTTGCGGCACCTACACGAGTTGCCGGCCCTCTCACCGCAGTTGGCTTTGCCCACCCTTTCCTGCCCTTTGGATCTCACCTTCGCGGCCCTGTCGGAGCGGCATCGACAGTTGCTGGAGCAGGCCGCCCACATCGCCGATGAGAAGGGCCTGAGGTTGTATCTGGTGGGGGGAACGGTGCGGGATCTGCTGCTGCACCGGTGGGGACGGCAGCCCTCACCCAACCTGGAGCGGCTGGATCTGGACTTGGTGGTGGATGGGCCCTACTCTCCGGCCCTGGATGGGACGGATCCCCCGGGCTGGGGCTTGATTTTGGGACAAGCGCTCAAACAGCACTTCCCGGAAGCGCGGCTGGAGATCCACGGCAAATTCCAAACGGCGGCCTTGATCTGGCCAGGAGGCTTTTGTGTGGATATCGCCAGCGCCCGCACGGAGTTTTATCCCTACCCGGCCTCTCCCCCCGAAGTGGCCATGGGATCCATCCAGCAAGACCTCTATCGGCGGGATTTTTCCATCAACGCCTTGGCCTTGCGCCTCAACGGCCCCCAGCGAGGACAGGTGCTGGATTTTTTCGGCGGACAAGCAGATCTGCAACAGGGGATCATCCGGGCATTACACCCCAACAGCTTCATCGAGGATCCCACCCGCATTTATCGGGCGGTGCGCTTTGCGGTGCGCTTGGGCTTCGCCCTGGACTCGACCACAGAAAAATGGATCCGCGCTGCCGTGGCCAGTGGTCTGCACGATGCCGTCGGCGGGGATCGCCTCAAGCAGGAGCTGGCCTACATTCTCGGATCCCGCGATTGGCCCCAAGCCTTTGAGCGGCTGGCAGAATGGGGAGCTTTGCGCTGTATTCACCCCGACCTGGAGTGGGATCCCTCCCTGTGCCGGCGGTTGCAACGGGTGGGCCGCTGGGCTTATCACTTTCGCCGCCGCTATCCTGAGCTGGGATCCCAGGAGATCTGGCAACTGCGCCTAGAGGCTCTCCTCCTCACCCTACCCCAAGCCCCCCAGGTGGCCAGCCAACTCCACCTCACCCAAGCAGGCATCGAACGCCTCAGCCATTCCTCCTATTACCAAACCCTGTTGGCCCAACTGGATCCCGGCACCCTCTCTCCGGCCCAGGTGGTGCAACTGCTGCAGGGGCTGCGGATCCCGGCGGTGATTTTGTTGGCTGGGATCGCCCCCAAGCCGGCCCGGCGGCTGATCTGGCGCTATTTGCAGGAGTGGTACTGGGTAAAGCCGCTGCTCAACGGCCACGATCTGCGTCGTCTGGGTTATAAGCCAGGTCGCCCCTTCCAAGCCATTTTGGAGCAACTGCGTTGCCTCACCCTGAACGGCGAACTCACCACCCCGGCAGAAGCTGAAGCCTGGCTGCAAGAACACTTCCCCCTGCCGCAAGCTCAATACCGAGGAAGAAAGTAGAAGGGCAAATCAGTCGAAATAGAAGAGAGTGACCAACTTGTGTTGTTCCTCAGCATGCTTGCAGGCATCCAGCAGCGTGACGCTGTCGTGGAAGACAAAGCAGATCAACTGCTGGCACTTGCTGATGATCTCCAGGTTGCACAGGCGGCTGGCCTCCGCCAGGGGAAGATGGTCGTTTTCCGGATGCTCCACCAGATGCAGCACCTGCTCCAGGCTGGCCCGCGACTCTGCCGGCTGTCGCTCCAAACTCTGCGGCAAGATCACCGTCAAGGACTTCATGTCCGCCCGCATCGCCCCCCGAATGACGGCCAAGTTGGTGCCAATAGCCCCAGAGGTGAGGATCTGATTGCCGGTAAGGGCCAGGGCATAACTGAGGGTCTCGATCAAATACTGGTGGGTAATGGGCACATGACGGCTGCCCAGGATGGCCACTCGCTTCGGCCCAACTTGCTGAATGGCGGCCAACTCCTGCAAAAACGTATCAACGCTGGTGGGGACATCAATAGACTGGGTCAACGGGATCCCTCGGCAAATTCTCAAGATCTGGGCTAGGCTATGCTATCTCAAATTTCCGCTTTGGGATCCGGCCAAGTTGAAGCTCTACGGCTTCAGCCCCAAACTTTTGGTGAAGTGCTAAGGCTGTCTGCAGCAAGCTGGGCTTGGCTTTGCGCAGAAGATCCCGCCTGAATGTGGATGGTGTAGCTCATGCTGCTGTGAACGCCCCTGCCCAGCCAATGGCCGTAAATGGGAGCGGCATCTCTGGGGTAAGCGCTGGCCGCCAAAGCCACATGACCATCGGCCACGGCCAACCCCTGGGTGGGATCAAAGCCCCGCCAACCGGCCCCCGGCAAGTACACCTCCGCCCAAGCGTGCAAATGACGGCGCCCAGGCTCTGGGGGTTCTCCACCCCTGCTCTCCCCCGAAGGCTGCGAGGGGCTGACCTGGTAGCCACTGACAAAGCGCGCGGCCAAGCCTACCGTACGGCAGACCTCCATGAACACCAGGGCCAAATCGCGGCAGGCTCCGGTTTTGCGATGCCAGGTCAAGCCGGCAGGCCAGGGATCCCCCTTTTCCCGCAAGATGTGGCGGCATTCTGAATAGATGCGCTGGTTCAGCGCCGGCAGAAAAGCCGTCGTTTCCCCCTGCACGTGATCCCATAGCTCCCAGGCCAAGGCTTGGACGCCGGGATCCGCCTGAGCCGTCAGATAAGGCTGTAGTTGAGCTGCCAGCGTGCTGGGATAGTCGATGGGGAGATGGGTGGCCCAATCGCAGAGGAGATAGTCGAAGGGATTCTGCCGCAGGGTGAGCACCGTGGCCTGAGTTTGAATGCGCAAATGCTCGGTGGGATCCCCAAACCAGAGCCGAACCGCCGCGTTGCCCTCCAGCTCCACCAGCGCCGATTGGCCCACCGGCTGCGGATCCACCTGCAACTCAAAAGCCAGGAGAGTTTGGATCCCGTCGCAGCGCGGTCGCAATCGCACCGTGTGGGGCTCCAGTTGGACTGGACGACTGTAGCGATATTCGATGAGATGGCGGATCTGAATTTGCACAGGCCAAATGACGGGCAAGAGGTTTCACCACAGGCAGCCGAGCCTTGAGATCAGGTAACCCAAACTGCTCTCGAATCAAAGCCAGGAGGTAGCTGTATCCTCTGCCGGGGAGCTTTGAAACTTTATCTGAGTTTGAGATCTCCGAGAGCTCTGCCCTGCCTCCCCAATCATCGAAACCTTCAGCTTAGAGCGAATATACTCCCCGGCCCGTACAGGAGCATAGCGAGGGGGGTTTGCTGCATTCTGGCATGTGGGCAGGCATTCAATCCAAGCCCCAGCCTGCTCAAGGAAAGAAACTGGAGACATAGCCGACATAGAGACAGGTGCTCAGAACAGCTCCTACCCTACAAAGAGAACTTGCCCCAAGACTGTGTGGGCGGATACCCCCTCAAAGCCAGCGCCAGCTCAACCCCATATCCAAACTAGGGATATTCTTGCTTGGCCTGTTGCCAGAGGACTTCCAGCTCCTGGAAACTGCGTCCTTTCAGAAGGGAGCTTATGCCATCGCCGGGCAGGGATCCCGCTGGTTCCTGAGCCAGCTCTTCCATGCGCAAAAAACGGCGAGCAAAGCGCAGGTTGGTTTGGGTTAGAGCTTGGGCAGCATCCAAGCCATACCAACGGCCCAAGTTGACCAGGGCAAAAAGCAGATCCCCCAGTTCGGCTTCCTGCCGAGTTGGATCGGGGGGATCCCTCTCCAATTCTCGACGCAGCTCGGCTTCTTCCTCGCGGATCTTGGCCCAGATCCCCTCCACCGTTGGCCACTCAAACCCTGCCCCCACCACTTTGCAGGAAATTTTC
>NZ_JANSHW010000060.1:0-578 GCF_047461815.1 Synechococcus sp. R6-10 | reverse complement strand
ACACAGAGCAAGCAGAAGCCTTTTTTACCTGGATAGCCGACCAACTGAACCTGCGGGGAGAGGAAACCATCCTGGATGCCTACTGTGGCATCGGCACCTTAACCTTGCTGCTGGCGCAACGGGCGAAACGGGCGATGGGGGTGGAAGCTTTGCCGGAAGCGGTGGCCCAAGCCCGCTACAATGCCCAGTTCAACGGTATCGCCTCAGCCCAATTTTTCCAGGGCACGGTGGAACAGGTTTTGCCGACCCTGCCCCCTGCCGACATTGTGGTGCTGGATCCGCCGCGGCGCGGCTGCGACCGCCAAGTGCTCGAGACCCTAAAGCTGCGACGACCACCACGCATCGTCTACATTAGCTGTCACCCTGCCACTTTGGCGCGAGACTTGCAGATCCTACTGGCAGAGGGATCCTATCGCCTTACCCAATGGCGGGCGGCTGACTTCTTTCCCCAAACCGGGCATGTGGAGGGGGTGGCCTTTTTGGAGCGAGTTTGAAGAGTACGCACCCTGACCAAAAGGCGCGGCAAGCCCCGTCCTTCAGGGCAGGGAAGGATAGCGCCGACCGTAGCCGACGCCCTT
>NZ_JANSHW010000059.1:0-3368 GCF_047461815.1 Synechococcus sp. R6-10 | reverse complement strand
CAGAGATAGGCAGGATGCGATCGCTTCTTTCCTGAACCATGTTCAGGAGAGTTCAGCGTGAATGTATCAGCACCATGGATGCTTTTCCTTGCCTGTCTGTTGCCAACAACGGTGATGGATTCCCAATCGCGACAGTGGGACGGAGTTCCTACTTGGCTCGTTCTTCTCTGCACAAGGGATCCGGCTGGCGGCTGGGCTGGGATCCCACCCGTTCCCCTTTTGTTGCGCTGGTGGGGGGAGAAGCCTGGGCGCTGGAGCTCACTCAGGAGGAGTGGCAAGCGTTTGTGCAGGGGGTGCAGCGCCTGCAGCAGGATATGGAGGCCATCGCCTCCCAACTGATGGCGGAGGAGAGCATTACGCTGGAGCAGACTTTCCCTGCTTTGACCCTGATAGCCAGCGGCAGCGCCACTGCCTGGGGTCTCTATGTGCAATTGCATCAAGGCCGGCGCGGAGAAGGTTTTTGGCCTGCTGATGTTGTCCCTGAGCTGTGCCAGGCCCTCGCCCAATGCTTTCAGGAAGCTCTCTAGCCCCCTGAAGCCTGCAGTCTGGATCCCTGCCTGAGAGAACCCATGGATCTGCACCATCTGCACACCTACATTCGTCCCCGACAGCTTGAGGACTTGACCGCCTGGGATCCCGGCTGGAACTGGCTGGCCGGGGGGACTTGGCTCTTCTCACAGCCGCAACCCCACCTGCGGGGACTGATCGATTTGCATCCTCTGGGCTGGAATGAGCTGGAAATCAGCGCAGAAGGGCTAAAACTGGGGGCAACCTGTACCTTCCAGCAACTGTTGCAATACGATTGGCCACCCCATTGGCCGGGGATCCGCGCCCTGTGCGAGGGAATGGCATCTTTGGCCTCTTTCAAAGTGGCCCACCTGGCAACGATAGGGGGAAATCTCTGTCTGGCCCTGAGTGTCGGTGTCGTAGCGCCCGTGTTGATCGCCCTTGAGGCCACCTACACGCTGATCGATCTGCAGGGATCCCTGCGCCACATCCCCGCTCAGGACTTTCAAACCGGCCCCCAACAAACTCTGCAGCAGCTGGGCGAAGCCTTGCGATCCATCTGGATCCCGGCCCAACGGCTGCGCGGCCCCAGCACCTTTCAGCGGCTCGGCATCACCCAAACGGATCCCGCCTTGGTGATCGTCGCTGGATCCCGCGATCCCGACTCAGGCAACTATCGCTTCGGGCTCAATGCCGCCCTTTCGCCCCCATAACTGATCCAGATGGGATCCCGGCCCGATCCAGAACATCTTCCCCAACTTTTGGCAGAGCAAGCCCACGGCTGGATCGCGGATTTTCGGGCCAGCGCCCTTTACCGCCAACGCATGAGCGAGGTATTGATTCGCCGCTGTATAGACATCTTGGGCTAATCGGGGTATTGCCCCATCCCAACAGGGGGCTGAGAACGACGTACTCATCCTGCCAAAGCTCCCGCCGCTCTGAAAGTAAAGGTTTTAGGCGTGGGTCAGTGCCCCAGTTTGAATCGAAATGACCATAAGTCTGACATTCCCGTCCATAGGATTGAGATAGCCACAGGCAAAAATTCATCTGTTGCTGTTCCAAAAATGGGTAACACATAAAAGTTTGGGGCAGTAGCAACTGGCAGTGTCACCCCATAGACAGCCGCGAAAACAGTTCACAGTGAACTCAGATTTATCTGGCCTTAAAACTTGAAGCCAGTTTACAAAAAATTTACCTACAGTTGATATCCAGTGGGGTTTTGGATTCAGGAGTTCGCGTGATTTGACAGGGAAAGTTTTGGATCCGCAAAGGGTAACCTGAAACCAAGGAAAGGCTGGAATACTGGGGCAAGCTCCTTTGGGTTTAGCTAAGTGCCTGATTTCTCCCGAAGCGGGACTGGAACTGCTATGAGTCGGTTTTCCCCTCATGAAGTGTATCTCCGGAGAATCCTCTTTCGTCTGGCCACTGCGGCTCCTCGTGGCATGACATTGATCGAGTTGCTGGTGGTCATCGTGATTGTCGGTACTCTCTGCGCGGTGGCCATTCCCAACCTGCTCAACCACATTCGCCGCTCCAGAGTTGCTGAAGCCCAAACAGCTTTGGCGACCATTGGCCGCGCTTCAGAAATCTTCCGCATGGATTTTACGGTTTATCCTTCCAGCTACGCCGATATTCAATTCGGAGGGATCCACGGGGATCGTTATCTGCAAGATCCCTGGCAAGCCCCCAACTATCGTCTCCCCGAAGTTGTTCCTCCCACTCCTGGCCCAAGCGGCATTCGTTGGATGACTGAGTCTCACACCTACACAGCTGCTGGTGGGAATCCCCTGCGCTGTGACATCGGCCTTGGGGATCGCCAGCAAGAGGTTTTGGTCTCCGGCTACAACCTACACAACTCCTGCAACCTCTATCGTTGACCTGCCCAGGCAGGAGTCTGGCGGCTTGAGGAAGCGGGACTGGGCGGACTTGAACCGCCGACCTAGCGCTTAGGAGGCGCTTGCTCTATCCATCTGAGCTACAGCCCCTTGTCGAACATCCTACTGCTCTTAGCCCCCATCTCAGATTACAGCCCTTTTGCAGATGAGGTGATACCCGACCAGTTCTCATCATGCCCCAACTGGGTCTGGCGTTATCGGTTGTGTTGTTGACATTGACCTGCTAGACATCTTCTGTGATGCTAAGAAGTGTTAAGCTAAGGACTTGGATCCCAAACCGAGGTCAGCCCTATGGAATCCCTTTCTGATCCCTTCGTCAATCCCCCCATTTACTCTGCCATCGCCTTATTCAGCTTTTTTGCTGTCATCTTTGGCATCATTTTCAAGGACAATTTGGAATACCAGGTGGCCCTTTGGCAGCTCAACCGGGATAGCCAAGCGCAAATTCGCTACCGCACTCCTGGGGTGATCCTCACCTACAGTCTCTGCTGCCTGTTTACCTCTGGGTTTGTGGCCGCGTGTCTGAACGTGTTTGGCCTGTCTATGGCCTTGGCCGCCTGCGTCGGTGGGATCCTAGTGTTGAGCACGGCAGGCTTGGTGTGGTGGCAGTTGGGATCCCTGATGGCTCTGTTGGCTGCCGGTGGATCCCAAGCCATCGATATTAACTCTTACGGAGCAGGGGCCATTTTGGATTCTGAGGCGGCAGCACCCCCCGAGGGAGAATAGGATCTTGGAGTAGTCTTACCCCATGCCCTGGTCTAGCTGGATCAGCTGGATCCAGAAGAGCGTGCCTACAGAGTAGAGAAAGCTTAAGAAGTTTCTGGCCAACTTGTTAAAACGAGAGAACAAGTTCCAGCTCAGCTTTTGAAAAACGCCTCTTTCTGTAAAAAATTACAAATTATAGTCATTCCAAACTAGGTTGTGTTGATCTTTCATTTGAGCCAAAAGAGAGCACTGACGAGATAG
>NZ_JANSHW010000058.1:0-7970 GCF_047461815.1 Synechococcus sp. R6-10 | reverse complement strand
CCGAAAGAAGAGCGCTCCCGCCTGTTTTTATCCCAGATCCTTTCCCACTAGCGAGTCCTTCAGAAGGGGGTGAGGCGTGCCAGAAAAGCCCCCTCCGGCTCTTGATAGACAATCTGCCCCTGCCAGCCGTTGGCGTGGGCACACTGCAGCAGGGTTTCCGGATCTACAAATAGCCAGGGAAAGGGATCCCCCCGCTGGCCGTTGTACTCGGCTACAAAGTTCACTACCTTGGCTTTTGCCTCGCTCCCTTCCTGCCAATCTTCTGAGCCACCTGCTTCGAGGTGGGCAGGAGCGGCCAGCTTGCCAGAGGGATCTTCCAAGTTTTCTAAACGCCCTCCCTCTTCTGCCGGCAGATTCCGCAGATCTGCGAGGTCGCTGGCATCGCTCAAATCGGTGGAATCCAGGAGCAACTGGCCAGTGGGCTGAACCCAGTGGCGAGCCAGGCGCAAAAAACGCTCCAAGCCCGACAGGGATCCCGCCAAGCCGACGCCGTTCATCAGCAGGAGTAGGGTATCGAAGGGCTCTCCTGGCCCCGCCCAGTGGAAAAGATCGGCGGCAATGCGGCAGCGCACCCCCCGCTCTGCCATGATCTGCAACGCCACCGGGGAGCGATCCAAGGCAGCCACGGCCAATCCTTCCTCCTGCAGCAGCAGGCTGTGGCGGCCCGTGCCGGCGCCGATGTCCAGCACCCGACCGCGGCAGAGTTCCAAGGCCAAGGCTTCCACCTCCGGCAGCTCCTGGGTGAAGAACACCTCTGGGGAGACCACCTGGGGCTCTTCCGCCAACGGGATCCCCTCCAGGCCGTAGGCATGCAAGAGCAGGGATCCCTTGGCCTCTCCTCGGTGCCAGTCCCATAGGGCTTGCTCTAAGGGATCCTGAAGTGGGTAATTCTCGACAGCCTTTATCATGGAAGGGGAAAGCTAAACCATTGACCCGATGGCCATCGTCGCCTTTCTTTACGGTGCCGCTATCGTCCTTTTGCTGATTGCAGCAGTGGTTTGGGCAACATCTCGGCAGTTCAATGTGGAGACCGAGACGCAGATCGGCACCTCGCCAGAAGAGCCCTCCGAGACCTCATCCGTTCCCATTTCCATTGTGGAGCAGCTAGAGCGCCAATACCGCAACAGCCCTTCCTACCGTCCCGATCCGTGACATACTCCCGCACTCATGCTGATGCATAGTCGGAGATCCTTAGAGATCCTTGGAAAGATGACTTTTGAGGATTCCTGAGGATACAAGCAGTGTCTTTGCTAGCCAAAAGCTAGCGTTTTCTCTCTCTATAATATGAATAATATGATATGATATATGGTAATATGATATATGGTTGCCAAGTCTCCACCACCCATTGTCTACATTGCCTTGGGGCTATTGCTACTCTGGGGCGGTCATCGCGCTTGGCAGGCGGGCTATGTTCGCTGGCCGGAAAGCATTTCTCTACCGCCAGTATCGCTGCCAGGGTTGGGGGGTGGAGCACAAGATCTGCTCCTGACCAGCGGCGAGCGCACCTTGTTTGCCGATAGCAGTCCCGCTGCCGTTGCCGCTGCAGAGCTGTTGCGCCAAGGTAACCTCAGCGCAGCCATCCCGGTGTTGGAGATGGGGCTGCAAAGCAACCGCAACGACCCGGAAGCTCGCATTTTCTTGAACAATGCCCGTGCCCAGCAGCAGGGCAGTCCCTTGAGCCTGGCGGTGGTGGTGCCCATCTCCAGCAACCCCAACCGCGCCAAAGAGACCCTGCGCGGGGTGGCGCAAGCTCAGGAGGAGCTTTTCCAACAGGGGGGAATCGGAGGACGGCTGCTGCGGGTAGTGATTGCCGACGATGGCGATAACCCTGAGCGAGCAGCAGCGGTGGCCAAAGCCCTGGTGGCGCAGCCTGAGATCTTGGGGGTGATTGGCCATAACACCAGCGATGCCACCCTGGCTGCAGCCGAGGTTTATCAGCCTGCCGGCTTGGCGATGATCTCCTCCACCTCCACCAGCACTCGCATCAGCATGCTGGGGGATGCCATTTTTCGCACCGTGCCCTCCGATCAAGTGGCCGGCACGCAACTGGCCCGTTATGCTCTCAACACGTTGCGGTTGCAAAGGGTGGCCATCTTCTACAACCCCAACAGCGCCTACAGCTCCAGCTTGCGCGATGCCTTTGCCTCCACCCTGACCAGCGAAGGGGGCATCGTGCTGGCGGAGTTCGACTTATCGGCGTCGGACTTCAACCCCCAGGCCAGCCTGCAAAGGGCCGTCGGCCAAGGAGCCCAGGTAGCTTTTTTAGCTCCCACGGCTTCCGTAGCCGAAAAAGCGCTGGCCGTAGCCCGCGAGAACGCTGCAACCGGTAGGCCCCTTGCCCTTTTGGGCGGCGATGTGCTCTTCAGCCTCACCACATTGCAAGACGGGGGAGCAGCGGTAGAGGGCTTGGTGGTGGCGGTGCCCTGGCATCCTCAGGTGCCTCGCAACCGCGAGTTTGCCCAGAAGGCAGCCCAGCTCTGGGGAGGGCAGGTGAGCTGGCGCACCGCTCTGGCTTATGATGCCACCCGGGTTTTCTTGCAAGCTTTCAGCCAAGGAGCCACCAGCCGCAACGCTGTGCTGGCCCGTTTGCAGGATCCCAACTTCCTCCTCCAGGACGGGGCTTCGGGAGAAGTGCGCTTTTTGCCCTCCGGCGACCGCAACGCTCCCAACGTGCTGGTGCGGGTTGAGCCCGGCAACCGCTCCGGTACCGGCTACGATTTTGTGCCTCTCCCCTAGGGATCCCGGCAGACGCTACAGTGGGGGATGCTCTCAATCTCCTCAGAATCGAATGGATCCCATGCCCACTCGGATCACAGCCTGCTTTCAGGCGCTGCGCAGCCGCGGCGAAAAAGCCCTCATCCCCTACCTCACCGCTGGGGATCCCAACCTGGAGACGACCTTTGAGGCTTTGCAGGTTCTGGATCAGAGCGGCGCCGATCTTATCGAGCTGGGGGTACCTTACTCGGATCCCTTGGCGGATGGGCCGGTGATCCAAGCAGCAGCCACCCGCGCCCTCAGTCGGGGAGTCACTTTGGGCGCCATTCTACAAGGCTTGCGCTGTCTCTCGCTGCAGGCCCCCCTGATCCTGTTCACCTACTACAACCCCATCCACCAGCTCGGCATCCCCAACTTTCTGCATCAACTGCGGCAGGCCGGCTGTGCCGGCTTGGTCGTCCCCGATCTGCCTCTGGAAGAGGCGGGATCCCTGCGACAAGCAGCCCAGGCCGAAGAGATCGACCTCATCCTGCTGGTGGCCCCCACCAGCCCCCCGGAGCGCATGCGCCGCATTGCCCAGCAGTCCAGTGGCTTTGTCTACTTGGTCAGCACCACCGGCGTTACCGGCGAACGGGCCACCCTGGAAAAGCGGATCCCGGCTTTGCTGCAGCAACTGCGCCAACAAACCCCCCTGCCGATTGGGGTGGGCTTCGGCATCTCCACTCCCGACCAGGCCCGCCAGATCGCTCTCTGGGGAGCAGATGCGGCGATTGTGGGCAGCGCATTTGTGCAACGGCTGGCCAAAGCCCCCACGCCTGAAGAAGGACTGCAACAAATAGCTCACTTTTGTCGAGCCCTCAAAGCGGCCCTGCAAGAGGTGACCCCTCCAGAGTGTTAACTTCTGTTCAGGAAGGTGCCCACTCAGACTGCTTCCATCTCAAAACAAATGTTTACATTTTGTGAGCCAGCCCGCAGACCCATTTCCCCCTGCTGCGCCCCATAGTCCAGGGATCCCAGCCTAGGCAGACATTTTGGGGTTGGTAGGTTTGCAAATCTTCACAAAACACTCATCCATCCCGCGATATAAAATTAGGCTGGATGCTCGGCTGTCTGAAAGTCGCAGAGGTTCTTGACCTATCTAAAAATTGGGGGGTTCGGTGGGGGTAGTTTTGAGCAGCCTGCTGCCACGGAATCCCCAGTTTTTGGAGGTCAAAGAGGATCCCGCAAAAAAGCTTGGGATTCGGCTTTTGGGAGGTTCAGCCAGTCGCTCACCACTTTTTGGAAAGACCAGAAGGAGATCCATCATGCAAGATGCTTTTACCCGGGTGATCGCTCAGGCAGATGCACGCGGTGCCTTTTTAAGTGACCAAGACTTTGACCGTTTGGCGGCTTTGGTGGCAGAGGGCAACAAGCGCCTAGATGCTGTCAACCGCATGACCAGCAATGCCGCCCAAATCGTAACCAATGCAGCTCGCTCTTTGTTTGCTCAAGAGCCAGATCTGATCGCTCCCGGCGGCAATGCCTACACCAACCGCCGCATGGCTGCCTGCCTACGGGACATGGAGATCATCCTGCGCTACATCACCTATGCCACCTTGGCCGGGGATAGCTCTGTGCTGGAAGATCGCTGCCTGAACGGCCTGCGGGAAACCTACATTGCTCTGGGGGTGCCCACCACTTCTGTGGCCAACGGCATTGCTGCCATGAAGAAAGAAGCCCTGGCCAAGATCATGGATCCGAAAGGCATCACCCCTGGGGACTGCTCTGCGCTGCAAAGCGAAGTGGCCAGCTACTTCGATAAGGCTGCTGCCGCCATCGTTTGAGCTTTGGGTCGAAGCTGGCTTAGTCGTCCCTTTTTAGATCGGTTAGATCCCTTCATTTCTGATAGGCAGGTGGAGATCCAGTCCGCCTTTCCTACAGAATGTTCGTTAACAACACAATTGATGAATTTAGGAGTTGCAAGGTGAAAACCGTCATCACTGAAGCGATTGCTGCCGCTGACAATCAAGGGCGTTTTCTGAATGCCAGCGAGCTGCAGGCCGTGAATGGTCGTTACCAGCGTGCTGCTGCTTCTCTGGAAGCGGCCCGTGTCCTAACCAACAACCAGCAAACTCTGGTGCGGGAAGCGGTGCAGGAAGTGTTCAAGAGGTTCCCTTACCTGACTCAGCCGGGTGAAATGGGCCACGGCGATGTGTTTCAAGCCAAGTGTGCCCGCGACATCGGCTACTACCTCCGCTTCATTACCTATTCTCTGGTTGCAGGTGGCACCGGCCCCCTCGATGAATACCTGGTGGCCGGACTGCGGGAAGTGAACCGCTCCTTTAACCTCTCTCCCAGCTGGTACATCGTGGCTCTGCAGTACATGAAGAGCCGCGCTCTGGGCATGCTGAGCGGTCAAGCGGCCAACGAAGCTGCCATCTACTTCGATTACGCCATCAACGCCCTCAGCTAGGGGATCCCAGGGCAGAGATCCCTGCTTGTTGGGAGTGGACGATCTCTTTCTTTGTCTTCCAATTGTGTGTCTCTCCAGAGCAGGCGGCGGCTCCAGAGAGGTCTATTCCACCTGTTTCTAGGTTGGCTTAGCGCCTCGGCTCCTCTTAAGCCGGTTGGGTTGGTCGCCTGCTCTCTATTCTGGGGGAGTTAGCCTTTGGATTGTAGGCATTGCCCAACGGCAGCGTGCTGGTTCGCGAGAATAGCCGGTACGGCTTGTTCGCTGGTCAGTTTGCCTGTCTTCCAAACGAAGTCTCATAGATACCTGGGGAAAGCGATGTTTGGTCAAAGCACCACCAGCCCTGAAGCCCTGACAGAAGCCGGCAGCCGGGTTTACCGAGTCGAGTACACCGGTCTGCTCAACCCGCCCGATGCTCTGGCCACCTCTGCCAAAGTTCGCCGCAGCACCCTGAGCACCACCGTTCCCTACAGTCGGTTGTCTGCCGAGATGCAGCGCATTCTGCGGATGGGTGGCAAAATCGTGCAGGTCACTGCCTTGTCGGGAGCCAATGCCTCTCCCGCTCAGGGCAACGGCGCTGCTGAGTGAGGGAGGCCCGACGGCCGACTGAAGTTACCGGCAAGGTTGCCCAGGTGTCATGAACAGCTCTGCAACGGTTCGTATGGCATCCAACACGGCGGTGCTGCCGCAGCAGCTCACTTGGGAGCAGGCGATAGCCCGGCTGCAGGGGGATGACTTGCAAGATCGGTACTATGCTGCCTGGTACCTGGGCACAGTTCGGGATCCAAGGGGGGTAGAGCCGCTGCTTTTGGCGTTGCAGGATGAGCGGGATCGCACCGCCTTGGGGGGCTATCCTCTGCGCCGCAATGCCGCTAAGGCCCTGGGGCAAATCGGGGACGTGCGGGCCGTGCCCGGTTTGATCGAGGCGCTCACTTGTACCGACTTTCATGTGCGGGAAGAGGCTGCCTATGCCTTGGCTCAATTGGGGGACAAGCGAGCGGTGGATCCCTTGCTGGCACTGTTGCAGTCCCGCGAGCAGGAGCAGCCCTGGGAAGCCCTTATCGAGGCCTTGGGTCAGCTTCAGGCCACCGAGGCTGAGGCAGCGATCCGGCCCTTTTTGAACCATCCCTCTGAGCGGGTGCGTTCGGCAGCGGCTTGGGTGCTCTATCGCTTTACGCAAGCCGAGGAGCTGACCCAAATCCTGGTGGCGCTACTGGCCCACTCCAACTCCAGCCTACGACAGGCCGCTTTGTTCGACCTGGCCGAATCGGGATGGGTGGCGGGGGCGCCGCTGCTGGCCACAGCCGACGTGGCTCTCAACCTGCGCATCAATGCTCTGAAGCGGCTGTTCGATGTGGCGCTTCAGTTGGGGTGGGTGCCGCTGGCTCAGGTGACGGCGGTGATCCTGCCGCAACTGGAGAAGCTCTTCTAGGATCCTGGGGCGCTCAGTGCCTTTGATCAGCGGTTTCAAGTGTACCTTTGACTATTCGTTGCCTATGTCCTCCGCCTCGGCTGCTCAAGCGTTTCCCATTGCTGTGGCTCAACTGGCAGCAGAATTGGAGCAGGCCACGTCGCCTGAGGAATTGTTGCGGGTGGTGAGGGCGCTGGGCGCTTTGGGCCAAGTGGAAGGGATCCCCATCTTAATTCGCGCCTTTGGGTTTAATCGCCCTGCAGTTGGGGAGGCTGCTCTGGAGGAGGTGCTGCGCTTTGGGGAAGCCGCGGTGCAGCCCTTGCTGAGCCATATTGACGGTTTTGACTATGGGGCGCGGGCCTATTCGGTGCGGGCTCTGGCCCGTATTGGCCATGGGGATGCCTACCCCTTTTTGGCAGAAGCCATTGTGGCGGACTTTGCCCCCAGTGTGCGACGGGCGGCGACCCGTGGGCTAGGACGAGTGGCGGCCAAGCGGCCCTTGCTCGATCAAGAGCGAGCCTTGCAACTGTTGCGGCAATGTCTTGCCGATGCCGATTGGGGAGTCCGCTACGCCGCCGTTGGATCCCTGACGGACTTGGCTCGCCAGGGTGAACAATCTCTGCGCCCCTCAGTCGAGGCTGCGCTCCAGATGGCCCTGGAAGATGCCGATCCTCTGATCCCTCTCCGCGCCCAGATGAGCTGGCAGGAATTGGCTGCTGAGCCTTAGCTTCCCTGCCCCACTGTGTTTTTCTTAAGTTTTTCTCGTTTTTTTAGGAGCACCATCTATGTCCCTTCCGTTGCTTGCCGATCGCCCCACCACCCAAAATGAGCGGGTGCCTCGCTACTTTGTGCCCAGTGACGAAACCCCGCCCGTCTACCGTCCTGACGACCCGACAGGTATCGACAACATCATTCGCGCTGCCTATCGCCAGATCTTCAGCGAGCATCTGATGCTGGAGAGTTATCGGCAAAAAGCTCTGGAGTCCCAGTTGCGCAACGGGGCGATCTCGGTCAAAGAGTTTGTGCGCGGCCTGGGCAAGTCGGAGGTGTACCGGGATCTGGTCATGGTTCCCAACGACAACTACCGCTTCATCGAGGTCACCTTCCAGCGCTTTTTGGGTCGGCCCACCTACAGCCAACAGGAGCGCATCAAGTACTCCATCATCGTTGCCACCAAGGGGCTAGATGGCTTCATCGACGCTGTGGTGGATAGCGAAGAGTACAATGCCGCCTTTGGGGATGATGTGGTGCCTTACCAACGCCGTCGCCTGTCGGAAAAGCCCGCCAACCTGGTAACCCCCCGCTATGGAGCCCGTTGGCGCGATGTCTCCGGCGTGAAGCGCTCGACGCGGGAAGTGGTGCGCACCTATCGTCTCACCCGTCCTCCCAAACCCG
>NZ_JANSHW010000057.1:0-2473 GCF_047461815.1 Synechococcus sp. R6-10 | reverse complement strand
GTAGGGCGGGGCTTTGAACCCAGTTTTTCGGTGAGCTCAGCTTCTTGGGAAGATCACCAGAGGCAGCGCGTGAGACAACGGCGCCATTATCAGCGTGCCCCTCTCACCAAAAGCTATCTGTGGAAGCCGACCCAGAGCCTGCCACAATAGGATGGAGAGCGTCCCCGATCCCTATGAACCCATCTTTTGCTCAGCCCCGTCTCAACTCAGAGCAGTACCGCCAGATGCTGGTGCGGGATGGCGAGCGTCGCTTCCGCGAGTGGCACACGGCCTTCCTCAAGTACCAACGGCAGTTTTTGCAAGAGATGAAGCAACTGCGTCTCCAGGGTTCCTTGCATCACTGAATGGTTAATGCCCACCGTCCCCACCTTGCACCCGCTGCCAGTCTTCTCCAAGCCCGATCCCTCCCCAAGGCCTACGGCCTGCCAAGGCGAACGGCAAGAAACCTTGGAATTGCTGGAGTGGCCCCGCCTTTGTCAGCACTTGGCCACCTTTGCGGCCACACCCTTGGGCCGCCGCGCCTGCTTGGAGCTGGATCCCTGGCAGAGCCGCGCCGACAGCGAAGCCTACCTTGAGCAGACGGAAGAGGCGATCCGCCTCGATCGCACACAGGCGGGGGGCCTTTCCATGGCAGGGATCCACAACCTGCTGCCGGCTTTGGAACGGGCTGAACGGGGGGGGATCCTGAGCGGGGAAGAGCTGGTGCAGATCGCTACAACTCTGGGGGCAGCCCGCCGCATTCGTCGTCTGATCGACGATCATGACCATCTGCCCCACCTGCAGGCCTGGGTGAGCAACCTGCGCACCTACCCGGAGCTGGAGCAGGAGATCTTCCGCTGCCTGGAGGAGCATGGTGAGGTGCGGGACAGCGCCAGCCCTACCCTTGCGGATCTGCGCCAGCAGCAGCGGCGGCAACGCAGCCAGATCCAAGAGCAGCTGCAACAATTGATGAGCCAGTATCCCCAGGCGCTGCAGGACAACCTGATCGGCCAGCGGCAGGGACGGTTTGTCCTGATGGTCAAGGCCACCCATCGGGATCTCATCCGCGGCATTGTGCATGACAGCTCTGCCAGTGGAGCCACCCTCTATGTGGAGCCCTACGCTGTGGTGGAACTGGGCAACCGCTGGCGAGAAACCCAAGCTCAGATTCAGGCGGAGGAAGAGCGGATCTTGGCCGCGCTCTCGGCTCAGGTGGCAGCCGTGGCCACCGATCTGGAGCATCTGCAGGGGGTGATGGTGGGGTTGGATGTGGCTCTGGCTCGGGGTCGCTACAGCCTCTGGCTGGAGGGCAATCGTCCCCAGTTTGTCTCGGCAGGATTGCGCCTGCGTCAGGCCAAGCACCCCCTGCTGCTCTGGCAATCTCGCGCCGCTGCCCCTTCGGAGGGTCAAGGCTCTGCCGTTGTCCCTATCGACTTCACCCTCGCGGACTCCATTCGTGTCGTGGTTATCACCGGCCCCAACACCGGCGGCAAAACCGTTGCCCTGAAAACCCTGGGCCTGCTGGTGCTCATGGCCAAGGCGGGGATCTTCCTGCCGGCTCAGGATCCGCCCCAGCTGCCTTGGTTCGACGGGGTTTACGCCGACATTGGGGACGAGCAGTCGCTGCAACAAAATCTCTCCACCTTTTCGGGGCACATCCGCCGCATCAGCCGCATCGTGCAGGCCCTGCAGTCTGCTCCGGAGCCGGCCCTTGTCCTGTTGGATGAGGTGGGGGCGGGCACGGATCCCACCGAAGGCGCTGCCCTGGCGGCTGGGCTATTGGAGTACCTCTCGGAAAGGGCACTGCTCACCCTGGCTACCACCCACTACGGCGAGCTAAAGGCCCTGAAATACCAACATCCCGGCTTTGAAAATGCCTCGGTGGAGTTCGACGAGGTCACCCTGGCCCCCACCTATCGCCTCTTGTGGGGGATCCCAGGCCGCTCCAACGCCTTGGCCATTGCCCAACGGCTGCAGTTGGATCCAGAGATTCTGCGGCGGGCCCAGCGGCACCTGCAAAGGGAAAGCCAGGTGGATAGGGTCATTGCCGGCCTGGAAGCGCAGCGGGCTCAATTGGAAGAGCGGGCGGCCCAGGTGGGATCCCTGCATCGAGAGCTGGAGAGCCTACATCAACAAATGCAGCAGCGCAGCCGCCAAATCGCCGAGCGAGAAGCCCGGCTGGAGCAGAAGCAAAACCAAGAACTGCAAGCCCTGTTGGCTGCTGCCCGTCAGGAAGTGGCTGCCGCCATCCGCAAATTGCAGCAGGGAGAGGATCCCCAACGCATTACTGCCGAGCTGGCGCAAATCCAGCAGCGCTACTCTCCCCCACCGCCGCCCGTGGATATGGAGTTTGTGCCAGAGGTGGGAGATCGGGTGCGGCTGAGAGGCTTGGGTCAGACGGGGGAAGTGATCGCCATCGAAGGGGATGTGTATGTGGTGCGCAGCGGCATCCTCAAATTCACAGTGCCGCGGGGGCAGTTGGATCCCATTGACG
>NZ_JANSHW010000056.1:0-13523 GCF_047461815.1 Synechococcus sp. R6-10 | reverse complement strand
CTGGCTATGCCCTCGCGCTTCTCTCCCTCACTGCTGTCCACGGGATCCGCTACTACAACGAACCACAACTGACCGTCGGCAGCCGCTCCCCGCAGACGTTTCTCGCCCCTGCTGCGGCGGAGATCGAAGATGTGGAGGCTACCCAGGCCCGACAAGCTGAGGCGCGACGGCGGGTGGTTCAGGCCCTCAAAATCAACAGCACCGCCAACGACAGCATGCGGCAAAACCTGGAGGCTCTCCTGGCTGAGGTGGAAGCCATCCGCCAAGAGGCAGGGCCTCTGCCCTATGTTTCTGTCCAGTTGCTGTCTCTGCCAACGCAGATCTACCTGCGCCAGCTTTCCCCGGAGGAGTGGGAACCCTTCCAGGCTCGCGTCCGACAAGAGGCCATCCGCGCCCGTGCAGCCACCCCATCTCCTTTGGAAGAGCCTTCTTCGGGGCGACCGGAGCAGCTTCCTCCGGAGCAGCGGGCCAAGCAAGAGCTTGTCGAGGTTTGGCAGCGGGTCTGGTTGGACGGATCGGCCACCCAGATGGCGGCGACGGATCCCTATACCCAGTTGATTGCCCAGGTGGAAGCGGCGCAACGGCGCTATCAAGCGGCTTTGCCGGCTCTGGAGCAGCTCACCCCCCCTGTTCCGGCCACCGTTCTCAACTTGGCAGATGCGGATTGGCAGCATTTGCAAACCTTGAGCCGGCGGGTCTTGGAGCGTCTGCAGAAGATAGGGATCGTGGATGGCCTGCCCCGCGAAGTTCGCGCCGAAGGGATCCAAGCCCAACTGGACGATTTGATGTTTCCGGGCAATGCTGCCCAACGACAGGAGCTGCAGGCCCTGGTCTATCAGTGGCTGCAGCAGGTGCTCATTCCCAACGTGGAGGTGGATCCCCAGCGCACCGAGCAGCGCATTCGCGCCGAGCTGGAAAAAGTCGAGCCGGTTCTGATCTCGGTTGCCGAGAACCAGGTGATCGTGCGAGCAGATCAGCTCATCACTCCCGAAATTTTTCTCATCTTGGACCACTTTGGGCTCACCCAGCGCGGGATCAACGTCTGGGGCTTGGTGGGGGTGGCCGGCGTGATGGGCCTGGGCCTGGCTGTCTTTGTGCCTCTGCAGCAACGCTTGCGGCCAGGGTTGCGCCGCCGGGATCGGGTGTTGATCCTCATAGTTTCCCTGACCGCTCCCCTTTTGGCGGCCTTGTTCAAGCTGGAGTTCAGCTCCCTGCCGGCAGTGGGGCTGTTGCTGGGCAGTTTTTACGGGGCAGGGCTGGGCTTGGTGGTGGTGGTAGGCCAGGCGCTGTTTTTGCCCTTGGTCTCCCCTGTCAACCTGCTCACCCTTGTACCCTTGCTCTCCGGCAGCGTGGTGGCCTCTGCCCTGGCCGGGCGTTCCCGTTCCCGCGAAGAGCTGGCCTTGTTGGGAGGAGGAGCGGCAGCGGTGCAGATGCTGGCCTACGGGGCGGTTAGCTTGGCCACCACCGGTGGCATCGACCTGTTGGCCATGGCTTTGGCAGGGGGAACCAGCTTGGGATGGAGCATTGTTGCCCTGGGAGCCAGCCCCTACCTGGAGCGCCTATTTGACTTAGCCACCCCCATTCGTCTGATCGAGTTGAGCAATCCCAATCGCACGCTGCTGCGGCGGCTGGCTGCAGAGGCCCCCGGCACCTTCCAGCACACTCTGCTTGTGGCCACTTTGGCAGAACGGGCTGCCCAGAAGCTGAACCTCAACGTGGAGCTGGTGCGCACCGGCACTCTTTACCACGACATCGGCAAGATGCTTCAGGCCCGCTACTTCATCGAGAACCAGATGGGCAGCCTCAACCCCCACACCCAACTGGACGATCCCTATCGCAGTGCTCAGATTATCAAGGCCCACGTCAGCGATGGCTTGCGCCTGGCCAAGCAATATAATCTGCCTACCGCCGTCCAGGCGTTTATCCCTGAGCACCAGGGGACGATCCTGATTGCCTATTTCTACCATCAAGCCCAGATGAAAGCCGGGGGTCAGCCCGTACCCGAAGAGCCGTTCCGCTACGATGGCCCGATCCCCCAGAGCAAGGAGACGGGGGTGGTGATGATGGCCGATGCCTGTGAAGCCGCCCTGCGCAGCATGACTCTGAGCGATGGCTTCGGCCCCGATGTGGTCGAGCGGGCAAAAGCTGTTGTCCGCAAAATTGCCCAGGCCCGTTGGCAAGATGGCCAGTTGGTCGATAGTGGGCTGACGCTGGAGGATTTGGAGGTGGTGGCAGACGCTTTCGTGGAGGTCTGGCGGGAATCCAACCACGAGCGCATCCCCTACCCCAGTTTCACCCCTGCCCCCTCGCTGCCTGAGACTGCCTCTGCTCAGGCCCAGATCCCGGTGTTGATGAGCCCCTCTACGGGATCCCCTTAGCCAAGTAACCTCTTCCCGAAGAAGCTGGGTAGGTAGAGAAAGGTCTAGCCCTGCGGCTCATCGATCAGTACGATAGGGGATCGTTCTGTGGACCCAGTATGAACCAAGGCAGTCCTAGGATTTGCAGCCCTAGGCGGAGGATTTTTGTTTTATTGTTTTTGGATGGCCTGCTGAATGCTTCATGGAGCTCCTACTTCCTCTGCCGATCCCAAAGCTTCTGCAGCTCCTTTTCAGATTCCACCTCTGTCTCAGTCCAGCCCTGTCCAACTGTCGCTGGTCATTCCCACCTACAACGAAGCCTCCAGTATCTGCAGCCTGATCCGGCAGTTGTGTGCCCACCTAGACACGATTCTGCCTGGAAGCTATGAGTTGATTGTGGTGGATGACAATAGCCCCGATTACACTGCCAAAGTGGCCCAAGGATTGCAAAAAGAATTCCCTCAACTGCAAGTCATTTGTCGCCACCACGAACGAGGCCTGGCCACTGCCGTGCTGCGGGGATGGCAAGCTGCCCGCGGCGAGGTGTTGGGGGTTATGGATGGGGATTTGCAGCATCCGCCGGAGATTGTCCTCAAATTGTGGCCGCTCATCCAGAAAGGGGCAGATTTGGTGGTGGGCAGCCGCTATGCACCATCGGGAGGGGTGAGCCACTGGAGCCTGGGCCGGCGCATTGTCTCCCGCGGGGCCCAATGGATTGGGCTGGTTCTGCTGCCGGGAGTTTTCAGCCGTGTTTCCGATCCGTTGAGCGGACTGTTTCTGGTCAGACGCCAAGCCATTGCTGGGATCCCGCTCAACCCCAAGGGTTACAAGCTGCTGATTGAGGTGCTGGCGCGGGGCCGGGTGAAAACCATTGCTGAAGTCGGCTACATCTTTCAGGAGCGCCAAAACGGGGAGAGCAAAATCCAACTGCAAACTTGTCTCCAATATCTCCACCACCTGATGGTGCTGCGCTTTTCGCTAGGGCAGGTGGGATCCTTTTTGCGCTTCAGCACGGTTGGCCTATCCGGCACCTTGGTGGACATGGCTTTGCTCTATGTTTTGCACGATCCCACCAACTTAGGATGGGATCTCATAACCAGTAAGCTGGTTGCTTCGGAGGTGGCCATTCTCAATAACTTCCTCTGGAACGACCTGTGGACTTTTCGCCATGTGACCCGCTTGCAGCCGGGGCCCTGGAATCGCCTGAAGCGGTTGGCGAAGTTTAACGTTATCTGCTTAATTGGCTTGGTTCTCAACACTTCACTGGTGACCTTGCTGAGCGAGCGCTTGGGCATTCATTATCTATTGGCCAACTTAATTGCCATCGGTGTTGTCGTATTCTGGAACTTCTACCTCAACTCCAAGCTGAGCTGGAGGAGTGCGGAGGTTAAGTCGGACTCTGTGGGTGGCCAGTCTTGAGTATGGCTTTTTCCAGGAAGAGCCAATCCGGAGGTATGGGCATTTCGCTCATTTCCTCACTGTCTGGGCCCCCTTTGGCATCCACCTTCGCCCCTTGTTCCTATGGCTGCGCTAAGTAGAGTTGGGGCGGATCCCCTCTAGGGCGATGATCTCCTGGATCACCGAGCGAACAACGGGAGCAGCCGTCGTCGAGCCGAAGGCATCTTCCCCCTGGGGCTCGTCGATCACCGCCAAGATCACGTAATTGGGGCGAATGGCCGGGAAGTAGCCCACAAAACTGGTGATGCGCTTGCCGGGCAAATAGCCCCCCCGTGGCCCGGCTTTCTGGGCAGTGCCGGTTTTGCCAGCGATCTCATACCCCTCGATCTTGGCCGATTGCCCCGTGCCAAAGTCCACCACATCCCGCATTTGGATACGCACTGCCAGCGTGGCTTGCTCGGATAGTACCCGCACCGGCTGCGGCTGCGGGGATCCCCAAACCAGAGTATCCGTATCCTTTTCCACCAAGCCTCGCACCACATGGGGCTGTACTTTCAGTCCGCCATTGGCAATGATGCAGTGCATGGCAGCCAACTGTAGAGGAGTGAGGGCCAGCCCCTGGCCGAAAGCGACAGTGGCCCGCTCCACCGGCACCGTAACAAACTGTCGCAGCGGTTTCAAACGGCTGGCCGGCTCAAAGGGCAAATCCACGCCACTGCGCTCGTTGAACCCCAGCCGCACCAAGGCATTGTAGTACTGGCGGGGATCCAGCTTGCGCATTAGATGTACCATGCCCACATTGCTGGATTGCCGCAGGATATCCGTGACGCTCATCCAGCCATGGGCCCCTCGCTGGTGGTAGTCGTAATTTTGAATGGGCCACTGACCGATGAGAATCCGACCCTCGTCATAGACCCGCTCATCTGCCCTGAAGGCTCCAGCATCCAACCCAATGGCAATGTTGATGGGCTTGAAGGTGGATCCCGGCTCATACAAATCCGTTACCGCCCAGTTGCGAAAAAGACCGGGGTCATACTCAAAGTAGCGGTTGGGGTCATAGGTGGGCTCGCTCACCAGAGCCAAAATCTCCCCCGTGTGGGGCTGCAAGATGATCACCGTACCCCGCAGGGCTCGAAACCGTTGCAGTTGGGCTTTCAGGGCAGCGCGGGCAGCTCTTTGCAGGCGCATATCTAGGGTAAGTTGCAGCACCGTCTCGCCAGATTGCAGCAGCCCTTCCGGCACCTCGGCAGCCAACAGTCGTCCGTAGCCATCGCGAGGAATAGTAACAGGTTGAACGGTACGCTCCAGCAGCTCTTGTCGGGAATATTCGACTCCTGCTTGGCCCTGATGATCCAGATCTACATAGCCTACCACCTCAGCGGCCATCTCTTTTTGGGGGTAAATGCGTTGCCGCTCGCTCACCAGCTCCAGGCCATCCAGATGCAGAGCCTGAATTTGATCCGCCACCTCCTGGGATACCCAGCGCTCCACCCGCACTGCCTGATTGGCCGATAGCCGCTGCGCCAGTTGCTCTACTGGACGCCGCAACAGGGGAGCAAGAGCGGTGGCAATTTCCTCTGGAGTGCGTTTGCCAAAGAGGCGGGGATGGGCCCAGAGAGTATAGACGGGGCGATCTACGGCCAGCAATTCTGCCTGCTGCTTGGCAATAGAATGACGATCCACAATTGAGCGACGAGGAATGAAAGGTCTTAGCTGGGCTCGCTGCTGGGCTTCGGCTCGCTGCTGCAATAGGGGTGCCTGTTGATGTTGCAAATAAACCAGACGTGCTCCTGTTACAAATAGGGCGATGATCAAAGCCAGTCCGGTCATGCCGGCGCGAAAGTCAAGCTGGCGGGCCGTCGGGATCCGATCCCCCAGGAGCCACCCCAGTGTTGTTCTCCACCGCCTGGGGCTTCGCAGTGAAGGGGGCCAAGAACCTCTGTATCGGTGTCGTTGGGCAAGTTGTCGGCCATTTTGTCTGGTCTCCAGGGTTTTCGGCACAGGCCGCCCTACTCCAGCCCTAGATCTGCCTTCCATCACCATCCCCATGTAGGCACCACCGCTAGTTTGGCCCTCATCTCACCTTCATGTCAGCGCTGCGTAGCAACCCTGCCGCCCTCTAGCTTTTGAGAGAAACCTTAGGGGTCCCGAAGAGCAGCCCCAGCAATTCTAGAGTACTGGAGATAACTGAATGCCTCAGAACATGAATGCGGAAAGCCTAACCTTTACTTGCATTCATCCAGCAGTCCATACTTTAACTTGTTTGACTGGAAACATTTCCCCAGCCCTTCGCGCAGCCGATACCCCAACTTCCCCTGCCAGCTAAGGATAAGGAGAATCTGGATACAGCGCAGCCGAAATCGGAGAATTCACAGCTTTTTGTAATTTTTCAAGTGCCTTGTACTCTCGGAAACAGACAACCGACGGACTAGTAAGTAATAATCTGAACAAATTCAGCTTTCCCGGAGTTGAGTCTATGAAATGCGTGGAGGAGAGCCCCAACAAGCGCGTGTACCAAGAGTCTTCTGTAGGTTTCCTTGGGTCTCTTGCTACTTTTGTTTTTATCTGTTTCTTTGCGTTCATCCCTTTTATGGCTTTATCTTCGATCTGGTCTTCCCAGGGTGAGCGCCGTTTCACTTGTTTTCGAGTTGACCAGTCTACGGTTAATTGTGAAGTGTCTTTCCAGCCGTTTCTACCTTTGCCGAGCCAAACTACACTTCACATAGATGTAAGAGGAGCTGCAGTCAAAACTGAAATTGTGGAGGATGACGACGGAGAAAGGACTGAGCGCTACTATGTCACGCTGGAAAAGCCTACAGGGGAAACTCCAGCCTGGTTGGCCTTTGGTGAAAGTGAAGCTCAGGAATTGGCAAGGCGCGTTGATTCTTTTGTGAACAGTACAGAGAGTCGGCTCTTGATAGATATCGATAGATTTCACTTACTGGAGTTAGTGTTTGCGATCTTGTATTCTCTCCTTCCAGGGCTATTTCTGGCTCTACTTCTTTGGGTAGGAGCTCTCATGCTGAAGGTGTCTTTTTGGTGTCGCCGTCTAACGTTTGACCGCTCTAGGTACCAAATCCAAGAGGAGCACCTTACTCCTTTTGGGTCGCTAGGGCGGAAAACTTATTCCTTTGGAGATGTACAGCAGATTTTGGTTCAGGCCAAAAGGAATTTTGTTGAATTCTTTTCGGTAGAAGTGAAATTGCAATCGCGGAAACCTTTGCTGTCAGTCTGCTACACTGATAAGGAACCAGAGGCGCGGGCAGAGGCCGAGAAGCTAGGTCAACTTTTGGGGCGTCCGGTCATTTTGCTGGAGACAAAAAAATCAGATTGCTAAAGGGACGTAGCCCCGAGAGGTATTCAAGGTAAGTTAGATCTGTCCATCTGCCCATAGGGATCCCCTTCGGTGCATAGGGCTGTTTTGCTCATTCTGGGGCTGGGCCTGCTTTCGCGCTGCCTGGTGGCTGCTTTGTTGCCGCCGGGCTTTGACGAAGCATACTACTACCTCTACACCCGCCATCTGGATTGGAGCTATTTTGACCATCCGCCGCTGGTGGCCTGGACAACGGGCTTGGGGCCTGCCTTGACCGGCCAGGTGTCGGCTTTTTCTATTCGACTGGGATCCCTGCTGCTGTATTGTGGCTCTTCCCTATTCCTCTACTACACCGGAGCGCGCCTTTTCTCTGTTCGGGCGGGACTGATCAGCTTGGCGGCTATCAGCATCGCGCCGATCCTTTGGATTGGGTTTGGGGTGCTGACCTTGCCGGATAGCCCGCTGATCTTTTTTACGGCAGCAACCTTGTGGGTGGCCAGCCAGGAGTTTTTCCCGGTGCCTTTGGGGCAGGGGAAATTGGGAGTCTATGGGGCGGCTCGCTATCGGCCAGGGCCTAGGCTAGCGCTCATAGGTCTCTTGGTGGGGCTGGCCTGCTTGGGGAAGTACCACGGCTTGGCTTTGGGGTTCGGCCTGGTACTCTTTTGTCTGCTCAGCCCAGTTCATCGCTGTGCCTTAAGGTCGGGCTGGACGGTGCTGGCGGTGCTGGGTTTTGTGCTGGCCTTCAGCCCGGTGCTGATCTGGAACGCCCAGCAGGATTGGGTCTCCTTTCGCTTTCAGGCGGGGCGGGCGGTGCCGGAGGCAGGGTATCAACTGCAAGCGCTGGGGCTGACGATCCTTTCTGAAGTCTTTTACCTGTTTCCCAGCTTGGGGATCCCTTTGGGGTGGGCGAGTTTGGCAGGGACGGGTCGGGTGGCCCTGCAGATTCTCCGCGGGATGCGGCTGACGGATGAAGAGCTCAAGCACCTTTTGATCCTGGCCTGTGGATTACCGCTGGTGTTGGCCTTTACCTTGATGGGAGGCTACCGGCCCATCTTGCCCACCTGGCCCATGCCGGGGTTTTGGGTGCTGACGCTGCTGCTGGGATCCTTCTGGGAACGGTGGCCGGGAGCGAAGCGAACCTTAGTGGGGACGGCGGTGATGGTCAGCTTGGTGGTGGGGGTGGGGCTGGCCCATGTGCGCTACGGCCTGCTGCAAGAGCCGGGAGGGATGGGGCTGTGGCCGGTGGAGAGGGATCCCTCTACTCAGCTCATTGAAATTGAGCAGTTGCGGCAGCGGTTTCGGACGGATCCCCGCCTGGCTCAGGCCCTTGAGGAGGCAGAGTTCGTTTTTACCAATGCCTATTTTTTGGGCGGTCAGATCGCCATGGCCCTGGCTCCGCTGACGGACAAGCCTCTGACCTGCCTGGATGCGGATTTGCGGGGCTTTGCCTTTTGGTCGCAGCCGCAGGACTGGCTGGGGCAGGATGGGCTGCTCATCACTTCCAAGTTGTTCCAGCCGAGGGCAGGGATCCCGGCCACCTATGGCGACTACTTTGCCCAAATCGAGCCTGTGGCCGAGGTTCCCCTGGTGCGGGCAGGGGCGGTGGCGCAAACCTTTCAGGTGTACCTGGCTCGACAGATGCGCAAGCCCTATCCCCGCCCTTATTCCCGCCTGCAATAACAGCAGAGGACATCCTGGGCAAAGCTAGAGGGGGCGATGTCTGTCGAACCAGCGCATCAGCATTGCAGCCAAGCGTTCGGGGTTGTGGCGCACCAAGCCGGTCTCTGGATCCTCTTGCATGACGTTAGCCAAAACGGCACGGCAGCCCAGGTAAGCCAGTTTGTCGGGATCCAGCACCACAAACTCAGAACCGCTGCGGCGGTAATGCTCCAAAGCGCGCGGGGAGGGTGGCTCCCGCTGCACCAGCACGCCGTCAAATAGGCGCACTCCTGCCACCCGATCCAAAGCCATGACGTGATCCCCAACAGTATAGCCGTCGGTTTCCCCCGGCTCGGTCATGATGTTGCAGACGTAGATGTGGGGGGCCATATTTTTGGCCAGAGCTTCCACAATTTCCGGTACCAACAGGTTAGGGATGATGCTGGTGTAGAGGCTACCCGGCCCCAGCACCACAAACTCTGCCGCCTCAATAGCCTCGATGACTTCCGGTAGGGCGGGAGGGTTGGGGGGGTCACAGCCGATTCGGCAAATGCGTCCTCCGGCTTTGGCAATGTTGGACTCTCCCACCACGCGGCGGCCATCGCTCAGCTCCGCCCAGAGGGTAACATCCGCCAGGGTGGCCGGCAGCACCCGCCCCTGAATGGCCAAGACTTGCGAGGTGGCAGTGATGGCCCGAATCAAGTCGCCGCCGGTTACCGCGGTGAGGGCAGTGATGAACAAATTGCCGAAGCTGTGGCCGCTCAACCCTTCCCCCGACTGGAAGCGATATTGAAACAGCTCGGTGAGCAGCTTTTCTTCGTTGGCCAGAGCAGTGAGGCAGTTGCGGATATCGCCAGGGGGCAAAACGCCGATCTCCCGCCGCAGACGCCCTGAGGATCCCCCGTCATCGGCCACCGTGACAATGGCTGTGATGTTGGAGCTGTAGCGCTTCAGACCCCGCAGCAGGTTGGAGAGGCCGGTGCCGCCCCCCAGTACCACAATGCGGGGACCACGGCTGAGACGCCGCCGCGACAACAGCTTATCCACCAGCGCTTCATCTCCCTCGGGGATCAGCACATCCTCGATGGAGCGCATGGCGCTGCGAAACCCCAGCACCACCATCATCAGCCCGATCCCGGTCACCAGGGGGCCACTGATGTTGTTCGGGATCCAAGTGGTGATCAGGCGCAGGGTGATGTCGATCAGCCGTTTTAAGCGAAAGATGGGGGTCAACTCCGTCCAGATGGCAATGCCCAGCACCATCAGCAGCACGCCCCCAACCGCCAGGCTCAGCCAGCGTTTAACGGCTAAACCGGGAAAGAGCCATTTCCAGCCACTTCCCGGCCAAGCAGCCTTGCGGCGGCGAATGCCCCAAGCGGCGGACTTGTTGCTGGGCAGGGGCTTAGGCATGGGAAGGTGCAGGAACGCCGGCCAAAGGGATCCTAACCTGTTGCTGGGCAACGCCGGCTTCGCCGGGCGCCGGGCCAAAGCGGGCTTCCAGCTCCCGCTGAGAGTCGAGCAGATGGCGATGCTGAACCTGAACATTCAGGTCGGGAAGAACGTGGTTGCCGGCAGGGACAGTCCAAGGCTGCAAATCCTGGGCCAGGCGCTCCACCAGGGCCACCGAGCGGTGCTGACCGCCGGTACAGCCGATAGCCAAAGTCAGGTGGGGGCGACGCTCTGCGCGGTAGTGGGGCCAAAACGCTTTGATCAGGGACAAGATGTGCTGGTAGGTGGATTGTGTGATGGGATCCGCAAACAAGAACTCCTGCAGCAGGGGATCCTGCCCGGTAAGGCGGCGCAGATGGGGCTGAAAGAAGGGGTTGGGCAAAAAGCGCACATCGAACAGCAAGTTGGCATCGGGGGGAACGCCGTATTTGAAACCGAAGCTGACCAGCCTTAGGTTGAGGGGCTGGGGGATCCCTTGCACCAAAGCTTGCAATTGCTGCCGCAGTTGCTGGGCATTGAGGTCGGAGGTATCCAACCAGTGGGTGCAGCGTTCCCGCACCGGGGCCAGAGCCAGCCGCTCTTGCTCAATGGCCTCCAACAAACCGGCAGCTTCCCCGTAGGGATGGGGACGGCGGTGGGCGCTGAGACGGTTGAGCAACACTGGGGAGCGGGCCTCCAAGAATAGGAAAGGGATCCCTTGCGATTGCACCCAAGCAGCCAGGGTGGGAACTTGATCCCGGTACTCCTGGGCGTGGAGATTCAAGCTGATGGCCAAAGCAGCGTGATGGGTCCGCATCGCCTCAACCAAGGGGATCACCTGGGCAGGCGGGATCCCTTCTAGGCCGGTGTACCCCAGTTGTTCCAACTGCTGGATGGCCAAGGTTTTCCCGGATCCCGTCAGGCCGGCAATGACCAAAACGGGGGTCGCGACTGACATGGGTTTATCCTGCATGGAGCTTATTCTAGGGCGAGAGGCGGCCAAAACAAGCGCCGGAAGAATGGGGGGCTCAGCCACGCGGGGCGCCTAGAAACCATCATCTCAGGCCGGCGAGGCTTTTGTAGCTTTTTTATCCGTTTTCTCGGCCGGTGCAGCCGATCCCAGAAGAGGAGCGCTGGGGCAGAGATCCGCCAAAAAACATTGCTGGCACAGAGGCCTGCGGGCAGTGCAGATGGCCCGCCCGTGGTCGATCAGACGGATAGACCAGTTCTCCCAATCCGCCTGCGGCAACAACTGCATCAGATCCTTTTCGATGCGCACGGGATCCTCGTGCTCAGTGAGGCCGAGGCGGCGGCTGAGGCGCTTAACATGGGTATCGACGGTAACCCCGGCATGGATGCCAAAAGCATGAGCCAACACCACATTGGCCGTCTTACGGGCCACACCGGGTAGGGTGAGCAGCTCCGGCATGGTGCGGGGCACTTGACCACCGAAATCGCTCAAGATCTTGCGGCAGGCTTCCTGAATGTGTTTGGCCTTGTTGCGATAGAAGCCGGTGGAATGGATGAGAGCCTCGATCTCCTCTCGCGGCGCTGTCGCCAGGGCCTGGGCATCCGGGAAGCGACGAAACAGCTCTGGCGTTACCTGATTCACCCGCTCATCCGTACACTGAGCCGAGAGGATGGTTGCCACCAAGAGCTGCAGCGGCGTCTGGTAGTGGAGGGCACAGGTGGAGTTGGGGTAGTGGCGCTTCAGCCGGAGCAGGATCTCCAAAGCTCGCTGGCGCAAGGCCCGTTTGCTGGCCATCTTCCCCTAGCCCGACCCGGTGACAATGGCGAGGGTGTCTTTGAAGATCAGCACCACCCCCAATCCCAGCAACAACACCAAGCCCGTCTGCATCACCCGCTCCTCCAGATGCTTGGGCAGCCGTTTGCCGCGGATCGCCTCCAGGATCAAAAAGGCAATGTGTCCCCCGTCCAAGGCGGGCAGGGGCAACAGGTTGAGAAAGGCCAGGTTAATGCTAATCAAAGCGGTGAAATTAAACAGGCTGGCGGCGTCATCGCGGGCCAGATCCGCCCCAATCTTGACGATCCCCACCGGGCCGGAGACCTGAGCAGCCGTGCTTTGGAAATTCTGCAGCAACTGCCGCAAGCCGTTCAGATTGAGCATCACCACCCGCTGGTAGGCATTTCCCGCCTCCGTGAGGATCTCAGCCACACTCTGAGGGGGACGCAAGGTCACCTCCTGGTGGGGGGCCAAGGTCACTCCAATGGCCACCGTCTCTCCCCGCACCTCTGGGATCACCGTCAATTGCAGGGGATCCCCTTCCCCACGCTGCACCTCCAGGGGAATGGGCCGGTTCTCGCTGCTGCGGATCAGCACCTGAAAATCGTTCAGAGCTGCCAAGGCCGCCGTCTCGTCGGCAATCCCCCTGTAATCGCGATCGGCTGCCTGCAACACCACATCCCCTGCCTCCAGGCCAGCTCGCTCCGCCGGGCTATCGGGCATCACCTGAGGGATGAGAATGCCGGGATGGATGCGCGTTACCGAGGGGATCCCCACCGAGGCGAACATCAACACCAGCACCAGATAGGCGAAGAGCAGGTTGGCCATCACCCCCGCACTCATCACCACCAGGCGATCCAGCACGGGGCGGTTTTTCAGCAGATCCGGGTCGTCGGGCGGGTAGGGGGAATGTTCATCCTCGTCAGGAAAGCCCACGTAGCCCCCCAGCGGCAGGGCGCGAATGGCGTACTCTGTCTCCTTGCCCTGGTATCGCCACAACACCGGCCCAAACCCCAGCGAGAAGCGGTTGACGTGGATCCCTTGGAGTTTGGCTGCCGCAAAGTGCCCTGCCTCATGCACCAGGATCAGCAGGGCGAGAATGGCGATGGAGAGGAGAACAGACATGCGCTAGCTCTGAAGAAGGCACAGAAGAAAGAAGTGGGGAGCAGAGAGCCACCCGAGGCTATTTATCGAGGCTATTTATCAAGGCACATAATCCAACACATGATAAAGAACCCTAAAGGAATCTCACAAAAACCTACAGGGCCCCTCAGAATACCTGCTCCACTTCTAAAATGTCGGGGATGCTTTCCCGCAACTTGCGCTCAATGCCCATCTTCAAAGTCATGGTTGAGCTGGGGCAGGCTCCACAGGCCCCTTGCAGGCGCAGCTTGACCACCGGGCCATCGATTTCCACCAATTCCACATTGCCCCCATCGGCCATCAAGTAAGGACGCAGCTCGTTCAGGACTTTCTCGACGTTCTCGGTATTGAGTTCCAGTGCTTGTGCCATGGTTGCTTTTAGCCTCGTTGAGATTTGGATTGTAGCGGTTTCTGATACATTCACGCTGAACTCTCCTGAACATGGTTCAGGAAAGAAGCGATCGCATCCTGCCTATCTCTG
>NZ_JANSHW010000055.1:0-8597 GCF_047461815.1 Synechococcus sp. R6-10 | reverse complement strand
AAACAAACAGAATGCTATCGCTGCATAGTTGAACAGTGATGTTCAGCAGTGTTCAGCGTAAATGTATCAGTTATGGGGATGTCCCAGCTCACCGCAGCAGAGCTGCCCCCCAGCCAAATAGCCCATCCACCAACAGGGTATTCAGCACTGCTCCCGCAAATGCCCAATGGTGCAAGCGGCGGGATCCCTGGACTCTCCACAATCCAACACCCAGCAACAGAAGGCCCAAGCCGATGCCCCAACCCAGGCCCCAGGGGGTAGCCATTTTGTCGAGGGCCGCCCTAAAAGGGACAACCGCCTGCTCCAACCGGTCAAACTGCATCGCCTGCCGCCACTCAGGCAGCAGCCCCACCGAGTGAATGTAGAGATCTGTAACCGCCGTACCCCACAGGGAGCCGAGATAAAACCAGGTACCGATGCGGGCAAACCGTCGCCGTGTCCCCCACCAGACAATCGGGATCCCCAAGGCTTCCATGGGCATGTGCCAAAGAGGCTCAAAGCGCAGCCATCCCCAATACAGGGATCCTGCCAGCCAAGTCAGGGTAAAGCCGTACAGCAAATCTCCCCACAGGCGGGTACGGGGCTGGGAGTAGAGATGCAAGCTAAGGCCCAGCCAGCCCAAAGACATCACCAAGCTGACCCAAGGGGCATACCGCACCAGGGGCGCTTGCACAAAAACGGGCAGACTCACGAGCAGAGCTGCCACTCCCCCAATGGCATGGTGGGATCGAAAACGCCTTTGAGCCGAGAGAGGGCGGGGATCCAGCCCGGCCAAACGCTCAGAGGACAGCAGAGGCTCATCTTGGAGAGGGGGTAAAAAAGGTGTAGAAGACAAAATGCAATATTAAAAACCTTTACATCAGTTAACATAGCACCTTCTTTGCCCTTCCCTCTTCTCCCCAGCAGGAGCGGGGAAGCCTTGGGGGCCTGGCATTCTCTCTCCAGAGATGTCAGGGTGGGAAGGAGGTGCTGGCCGGAGGAAACTGTATGGACTTGTTGTTGGCAGGAGACATCGGGGGCACCAAAACCAGCCTCAGCCTTGTCAATGCCGAGGATCCCGAGCACAGCCTTTACCACTGCCGCTATGCCAGCCAAGATTACGCCAACCTCGCCCCAATGGTGGGAGAGTTTCTGGCCCAGGCTCGGCGGGAGCTGGGGCGAGATCCACAGCCTGCTGCCGCCTGTTTTGCAGTGGCCGGCCCCGTCATGGAAACAAGGGGCTCAGGGTCTGAGGGACAGACTGCCAAAGTGACCAACTTGCCCTGGGATCTGCAGTCGAGCCAATTGGCCGCAGAGCTGGGGATCCCGCGCGTAGCCTTGATCAACGACTTCAGCGCTGTGGGGTATGGCGTGCTTGCCCTCGGCGACCAGGATCTGGACACCTTGCAAGTGGGTGAGCGTCAACCGCGGGCTCCGATTGGCGTGATGGGAGCAGGCACGGGTTTGGGGCAGGCTTACCTTACCTGGGGAGAAGGGGGTTACCAAGTTCATGCCAGCGAGGGCGGTCACGTGGACTTTTCCCCGCGCACCCCTCTGGAGTGGGAGCTCTTGAGGTATTTGCAAAAACGGCACGGACGTGTCTCCACCGAGCGGGTGGTCTCGGGGCAGGGGATCGTTGCCATTTATCAATTTTTGCGGGATAGCCAGTGGGGCTCAGGAGAAGAACAGCTGCTGGCCCAAATTGAGTCTTGGGAAAAGGGAGCTAAGCATATTGACCCGGCAGCCCAAATTGCCAATGCTGCCATGGAAGCACGGGATCCTCTGGCGGTGGAGTGTCTGCGGCTTTTCATCAGCCTGTACGGGGCTGCAGTCGGGAACTTTGCCCTACACCTGTTGCCGCGCGGGGGCCTGTTCATCGCCGGGGGGATCGCGCCCAAGCTCTTGCGCCTGTTGCACGAAGGGGAGTTTTTGTCCTCGTTTTTGGACAAAGGGCGGATGCGTCCTCTCCTGGAGCAACTGTCGGTGCAGGTGGTGGTGAACGCGCAGGTGGGGCTGAGGGGAGCTGCTCGCTACGCCGCCAACCTTTTGTGAAGGAGCAGCCGCTGCTACTGAGGTTGCCGCCCCGGCCCAGCAGGCGATCGCAGCAATCCCAATGGGTGCTGGAAAATCTCGCCCAGCCGTCCTTTGCCCCAGACTCCATCTTGAGCCAGCAGATGGGGCAAGATGGGATTGCGCCTTTGCTTGGCTGGCCCCATACCGGAAAGCACTCCGCCTGGGGCTGCGCTATCCAACCGACAATGATTGCCACCACGCAGAGGGACTTCATAGAAACTTCATGGTTGATCCGATGAATCCAATCTTTTGGGCTTTGGGCATAGCTGTGCTGCTGGCTGTGGGCTTGGCAGCCTATCTGTTGACCGCTCGCAAATACGAGTCTCCCGCTTCCGTGGCCAAGTCTTACGACGAGTGGACTCGGGATGGGATTCTAGAGTTTTACTGGGGCGAACACATTCACCTGGGCCACTACGGCTCTCCTCCCCAACGAAAAAATTTTCTGCAGGCCAAGCACGACTTTGTCCACGAGATGGTGCGCTGGGGGGGGTTGGATCGGCTGCCTGCAGGGACAACCGTGTTGGATGTGGGCTGCGGCATTGGTGGGAGCTGCCGCATCTTGGCCCGTGACTACGGCTTTGTCGTTACCGGCATCACCATCAGCCCTCAGCAGGTGAAGCGGGCCCAGGAGCTCACCCCCCCTGATCTGCCTGTCCAGTTTCAGGTGGCAGATGCCCTCGACCTGCCCTTCCCCGATGCCAGCTTCGATGTGGTGTGGTCCATTGAGGCAGGGCCTCACATGCCGGACAAGGCCCGCTATGCCCAAGAGATGCTGCGGGTGTTGAAGCCAGGGGGAATCCTGGTGGTGGCGGACTGGAACCAGCGGGACGACCGGCAAAAGCCCCTGAACTTTTGGGAGCGGCTGGTGATGCGGCAACTGTTGGATCAATGGTCACACCCTTCCTTCTCCAGCATCGAAGGCTTTGCCGAGCAGTTGGAGGCTACTGGCCTGGTAGCAGGACGAGTGGAAACCGCCGACTGGACTCAGGAGACCCTTCCCTCTTGGCTGGATTCCATCTGGCAGGGCATTGTCCGTCCCGAAGGGTTGCTGAAGTTTGGCTTGGTGGGCCTGATTAAGTCGCTACGGGAGGTGCCCACTTTCTTGCTCATGCGCCTGGCCTTCGGCACCGGCCTCTGCCGCTTTGGCATGTTCCGGGCCGTGCGAGCCGCCACGTCGGCAGACTCCACCCGCACAGAAGTGGTTGCCCACAGCAGCCAATAGGAGAATAGCCAATAGGAGAATAAGAGAGATGACAACTCTTGCTCCCACTCCGGATACTTTGGCAGCCCTCTACGACGTGATTATCGTCGGCGGAGGCATCGCGGGCTTAACCCTAGCTTGTGCCCTGCGGGGATCCGGCCTGCGGTTGGCCCTCATTGAGGCCCAGTCGGCTGAGGCAGTCAAACAGCGCCCCCTGGCCTATGCCCTTTCGCCGCTGTCAATCCGCATCTTTCGGGCCGTCGGGGTGTGGGAGGCGCTGGCTCCCCACATTACGCCCTTTGCTCAGGTGATTTTAACCGACGCCAACGCTCCCCAGCGGGTGACGTTTAGACCGGAGGATGTGGGGGAAGCGGCAGTTTTCTACTGTGGCGAGCATGCCTGGCTGCAGCAGGCGCTCCAGGAGCAGGTGGCTGCCGATCCCAAAATTAGCTGCTACTACGAAGCCAAGGTGGAGAGCGTAACCTATGGGAAGGCTGCAGCCGAGGTAGAGCTGGAAACGGCCCAGGGGCGTCGCCAACTGCGGGCCTCCCTGGTGGTCGCCGCCGACGGCCTGCGCTCCCAGGTGCGGCAGTGGGCAGGGATCCCTAGCGACGGCTGGGACTATTGGCAGTCCTGCATCACCGCCTTGGTGGCCCCTTCCCAAGACCACCAAAACATTGCCTACGAGCGCTTCTGGCCTGCCGGCCCCTTCGCCATCTTGCCCCTGCCCGGCAACCGCTGTCAGGTGGTCTGGATCATGCCCCACGAGCAGGCCAAAGCCACCCTGGCCCTTCCTCAGGCCGACTTCTTGGCCGAGATGCAGCGCTACTACGGCGGTCAGAGCGGCCAGCTCACTTTGCTGAACCGGCCCCAGGTTTTCCCGGCTCGCCTACGGCAAAGCCGCCGCTACTATCAGCATCGTCTTGCCTTGGTGGGAGATGCCGCCCACCACTGCCATCCGGTGGCTGGCCAAGGGCTCAACCTCGGCATCCGCGACGCCGCTGCCCTGGCCCAGGTGCTCCTAGACGCCTGGGGACGGCATGAGGATCTGGGAGATGTCAAAGTCCTGCGCCGCTACGGTCGCCGTCGCCGCTGGGAAAACTGGGTGGTGCTGCTCTTCACGGATCTGCTCACCCGCACTTTCTCCAACTCCTACTGGCCCGTAGTGGTTATGCGGCGGTGGATCCTGAGAGGGATGATGGCCTTCCCCCCCCTGCGGTGCTTGCTGCTGTGCTTGATGACGGGACTTTGGGGGAGCTCTCCCTACAGTCCCAGCTCCTCCTTGGCCTTCTGAGCGGCCAGGAGCACCTCCGCATCTTCGGCCTGCGACCAGTCGGGGTCGGCGATCTCGGCGTAGAACCTTTGGTCGTAGGAGCGGGTTTGCACCACCACCGGCATGGGCACGGCATGGCCTAGAATTAGGGCTTGCTGTTTGGAGTCCAACTTGGCCAGCACCGTTTTCAAGTTCTGGCTGCCCGCCACCCCTGTGAACACCGCCTCGATATCTTGGTCGTCGTTGAGGAGTGCCGTGATGCGAGTGCCCAACTGCGACATCACCTCGCTGTCGATGCTGGAAGGGCGTTGATCCACCACCAGCAGCGTGACAAAGTACTTGCGCATCTCGCGGGCAATGGTGCCGAAAATGGTCTGCTTGGCTGCCCGCGGATTCAAAAAGCGATGGGCCTCCTCGATGGTGATGCATAGTTGACGGGGCCGGTCGAGGGGATTTTTGGATTGCAAGTACCGCTCCGTCTGATGTACGTAGGCCTGGTGAATGCGGCGGGTGATGACGTTGGCCGCCAACATGTAGGAGAGCAGGTTGGACTGGGATCCAAACTCGATAACCACGTGAATGCCGCGGCTGAGGGCATCCAAAATCTGGCCGATGTAGTTGTGGGGCAGGGTGCTGCGGATGTACTTGAGGTTGTCAAGGCGGGTGAGCTTGCGCTGCAGGGCCATCATCGAGGCTTTGTTGCCCATTCTCTGTTCGCAAAACTCTTGAATCTCGGTGTTGGAAAGGCTCAAGAGGCGGCTGATCCAGTCGCGGCCAAACTCGTTGCGCAGGATAATGGCGTTTTCCAGGCTGGCTTCCGATAGGTTCAGCTCCTCTGCCAACAGGGCCAGATCCTCCACCTCGATCTGGTTGTAGGCGATGAAGAGCTCCTGCGCATCCCGCACCCCTCGCCGCCGGGTGGAATCGGGATCCAGGGTATAGATCTGTACCTGACCGGGAAAGAGCTGCCGCAAGCCCTTGACGGTGCTGGCGTGTTTGTCTTCGCTGGCCGCCTCCCAGCCGTACTCGGAGTGCATGTCAAAGATCAAGTTCACCGCTGCCCGTTTGCGGATGATGCCGGCCAGGATCAGGCGGGCCAGAAAGGACTTTCCGGTGCCCGATTTGCCGAAAATGCCGTTGCTGCGCTCCACCCAGCGATCCAAGTCCAAACAGATGGGCACAGCCATGTCGAGGGGCTGGCCGATAGCAAAGTTGCGCCGCTCTGGGTCATCTTCCCAGCCGAAGACGGTGCGAAAGTCCAGTTCCCGTGCCTCATACACCTGTGAAAAATGGGCGGGCACCGTTTTCACGGGCAGCAGCTCCATCGCGTAAGCGGGACGGAGTTCTCGGCTGGGGGTGGTGGAAGCCGTTTGAGTCTCTGCCAAGTCAGGATGGATCGGAGGATACTCCCCCTCCATCTCCCGCGGCACCAACATCAGCATCGGGGTGAGGGCAATGATGCCGTAGGTGCCGGTACCGGCCAGCACTTCCCGCAGCAGGGTCTCTTCAGGACGGGGGGGGTTGACCAGGATCTGGGGGTTGCTGGTTTCTAGGGTAACGTCGGTGAGCAGGCCGAAGAAGCGGTTGCGCTGCCCCTGGATCACCACGAATTTGCCCACCCGCAAGTCTTCTACCGAGACGCCGGGATTGAGGCGAGCCTCCAGTCCCCGACTCAGGGATCCCTGAATCACGGTGGCCAAGGGTTGAGGAGGGGTCATGGCGTTGGGGCTTGAGTTCCAGATGCCTTGTCAGTTGCCCATCTGTAAGCGGGCGCTGGTGCGAGGGGCGCCATCCTGCACAATCCAGGTGCGAACGATCTCCACTTCTTCAGGTGTCCAAAAACCCAGACGGGATAGGGGCAGCCCACGGGCTTGAATGTAGGCAATCTCAGGGGATCCGCCGCGAGCTTGGGGGCGGTTGGGGTTATTGGCGTTGAGGATGTAGGCGTGGCGGCTCGTCCACCGGGGATTGATCAACTCGCTATTGGGATCCCCGGGCCTGACATAGGCCATCGTGGCCTCATAACTGTCCAGCAACTGGGTGCGCTGCCGTCCTGCCGGCTGATGGCAACCCACACAACTGGCTTCTAGCAGCGGTTTGACATCCCGTTCGTAGGTAAATTGCGGTTCGGTGCGAAAACTCAGCTGAATGGCCTGCTCGAGGGGCAGCCCCTCTTGGGGAGAAAGCGTGAGGGTGTAACGGGTGCTAAAGCGCAAGGGATCCCGAGGCTTAAGCAACAACTCGTCTCCCTGCACATCAAAAATAACCGCTGCCGGCGGATCCAACTGAACCGCCAGACGTTGTAGATTGGGATCCAGTGGCCGATTGAATTGCAGCCGAATGACTCCATCCACAAAAACATCCTGCTGTTCGGGAGTAGGCTGGGAAGACACCCACTCCAAAAATGCCTGACTTTGAGAAGCATTCGACTGAGGCCAAACTTGCCGATGAGACTCGATGACAAAGAACGCTGCTGCCAACAACAACAGCCCCGCCCAAGTTCGCCACCGCCGCCAATGGCGAAAGACATTTTGTACGGTCGGAGTGTTCATTGCCGCAGACCCAATTTAACTGTTGTCAGAATAGCGAACTTACCCACACTTCAGCCATTGATGAGGTACAAACTGCCAGGGATCCCCAGCGGATCATGAGGATCCCTTGTTCTGAAAAGTAGAAAGACAATGAGCACCGGAGCGAAGGGAAGAGGTCGCTGCTCCCAAGCCCCTAGAGGCCGAAAGGAATACCAAAGGCTTTACCCAAGCTGAGATGAACTCACCAGCAGGGAAAAGCATCCAGGGAGACAGCAAATCAGTTGACCCGCTCCAGCTTGATGTTATGGTGGCCCAGCTTGATCTCGAACTCATCTCCGGGCTTGAGGCCCATCTTCTTGGTGTAGGCAGCTCCGATCAGGAGGTTGCCATTCTTATGAACCGAAACCCGGAAGGTAGGAGCGCGGCCACGGGATCCATTTTCGTCACTAGCGCCGAGATCCACGCCAACGGCCTTCAACAGGGCGTTGTTAAACTGCATCAGATTCACTCGCTCCTGACCATTCTTGGTGTAGGTGACATAACCACAGGCGCGAGCTTTTTCCTTGCGATCCGCATTTCCCATTGAAGTTACCTTGTCGAGGAGCTCTTGGCCAGTGAGTGGTTTTGGTTTACTGGTTGTAGCCATATCGAGATGGTTTTAGGGACAACTGTTAGTGTAGCCAGAAACAAACAGGGATTGCAACAGAGTTTGATCCAATTCCTTCTTATTACAGGGAATAAGTCAGCGACCGCAATGGGATCTGAGGGGTGGTTGCGCAAAACAGCAGTGGGGAATTCCCTCTGAAGGCCAGAACCTGTGGGGGAGACTTTGGCTGAAATTGGGTAATGACAGATCCTCAGGCCCTATTCTCGACAGGGTCAAAAGTATCTTTGGGCGAGGGATCCCCGCTTCGCCGCCGGAATTGAGCAAAAGCAGGGAAACTGGAAACAAGGCTGTTTGCGTGTCACTCAATATGGATCCCTTTTGGTCGGGGCGGCGTCTCCTCATTGGGGTGAGCGGGGGGATTGCTGCTTACAAAACGGCAGCTTTGGTGTCTGCTCTGGTGCAGCAGGGAGCAGAGCTCAAGGTGGTTTTGACAAAAGCTGCGGGACATTTTATTTCTCCTTTGACTTTTGCCACCTTGTCCCGCCAGCCGGCTTTTACGGATGCCGCCTTTTGGCAGGCAACACGAGGACGACCGCTGCACATCGAGTTGGGGGAATGGGCGGAGGCTCTCCTCATTGCGCCCTTGTCGGCCAACACCTTGGGCAAGTTGGCTCATGGGCTGGCGGATAATTTGCTCACCAATGTGATCCTGGCTTCCCAGTGTCCGGTGGCGGTGGCACCGGCTATGAATACGCAGATGTGGAAGGCAGAGAAGGTAGCCGAGAATTGGCAGCGGCTGCAGCAGGATCCCCGTTTTTGGGCCTTACCGACGGCCAGTGGCCGCCTGGCCTGTGATGCGGTGGGGGAAGGGCGCATGTTGGAGCCGGAGGCGCTGCAGGAGTATGTGCGGGCTTTGCTCTGGACAGGGGGGAA
>NZ_JANSHW010000054.1:0-9569 GCF_047461815.1 Synechococcus sp. R6-10 | reverse complement strand
CAGCAGGGGCTGGAGGAGGAGGTGACACCTGCTGAGTTGGAGCAGGGGGCTGAGGGGTAGAGGACACTGCCTCTGGAGTTGCCGCTGGCCTGGGTGTGGGCTCGCTTGCGGACTCACCGATTCCCAGATCTGGGGCGGGATCATCCTCAAACACCGGTTTGCCCTCCGGATCCCGTAGCAGCCAGTCCAGCAGAGGTTCAGGAGTGGCTGAGGGATCCCGCTCAGGGTGCTCTGCACCGCCGACTGGAAGGGGGCGTTCGGGGGCAGCAGGCGGTCTTTCGCTGCCTGGGCCCGGATCCAACAGCAGACGCAGGCCCCAGAAGGTGCTCCCCGCAATGACAACAAAAAGGGCTATCCCAGCCCAGAGGGGAAACGGCTTGGCCTCGGGCTCTGCCTGGGTACTGAGCAGGTGTGTGCCCGACTGCCCTGCATCTACCGCCGCTAGGGTACGCTCGGAGAAGATGGGTGCGGTTGGGGGGGGCGCGAGGGAAGAGCTGGCAGCGCTCTGGGAGTGCAGGGATCCCTCCAATTGGGCGCTGAGAACCTTCATATCTTGGGGCCGCTGGTCGGGATCTTTGGCCAGACAGGAGAGCACCACCTGTTCCAGCTCCAGCGGAATCTCATAGGGCAAATTCGAGCGATCGAAGGGCTGAGGCTGTTGGTAATTGTGGGCCTCGTACCAGCCGGGGAAAGAATCGCTCTTGGGTCGCAGAGGTTGTTGCCCGGTCAACATGCGGTAGAGCACCACGCCAAACGAGTAGATATCCGAGCGGGCATCCAGGGCTTCCCCGCGCAGCTGTTCGGGAGAGGCGTAGCGCACCGTACCCAAAAAGCCGGTGGTCTGGGTGCCAAGGGCAAGGGAAACGTCGCTGAGGAGCTTGGCAATGCCGAAATCCAAGATTTTGACGGTCTCCCCCAACGTTTCATCTTTTAGGACGAAGAGGTTGCTGGGTTTGATGTCGCGATGGATCACCCCCTTGATGAGATGGCCATCCTGCTCGGTCTCTAGGTTGTGGGCGTAATAGAGACCGGCGCATACTTGGCGGGCCATCCTCACCACCTGTTGAGGCGGCAGCACCGGCTGCTTGAGCATCAGCTCCCCCAAACTGCGCCCCGTCAGGTATTCCATCACCAGGTAAGGTTGGTCGTTCTCTAGGCCATAGTCCAATACCTTGACAATGGCAGGGTGCTCCCCCAGCAGCGTGCTGATGCGAATTTCCTGCTGAAAACGTTTGTGCAACTGGCGTCGGGTGTTGTCATCGCCTGCTAAGTTTTGGTGCAACAGCTTGACCGCCACCGGACGGTTGAACAGGCGCGTATCGACTGCCTTGAACACCCGCCCCATGCCGCCCGCTGCAATGCTGTGAACCAGTTGATAGCGCTGGCCGATCACTTTTCCAGGAGCAAGCTGGTTCATGGGCAGCCCAAGAGCATGTACCCTCTGATTCTAATGCGTGTTTCTCGGGGGTTTCTCCCGCCTTTCTCTGGGCACTACTGCCAAGCTGTTTTCACTGCTTAATGTGTCTTAATGTGTCTGATGTACTTACTTTTGAATACTTATTAAACGCCCTGCCAGTAATTGAAGGCCGGACAAAGTCTGTGGGGCATCGAGAGCTACTTGGATCTGGAGGGATCTGATAGACTCATGCGGGCGCTTTGCCGGGTCTGTTCATTAGCTGTCTGTCGGGTATTTATGCTGGCTCACTGGCTCCAAATTTCGGGGATCCCTCTAGCCCTGATCGGCCCTGTTGAGAATCCGGTGCTGGTGTTTTTGATCATCCTGACCATCATGCTGGTGGCTCCCTTGCTATTTGAGCGGCTGCGCCTGCCGGGGATCATCGGGTTAATCTTGGCTGGGCTGGTGGTGGGGCCCTACGGCTTGGGCATCTTGCGGCGGGACGAGACCATCATCCTGCTGGGCACGGTGGGGCTGTTGTTTCTCATGTTCATGGCGGGGCTGGAGACCAGTCTGGAAGATTTGAAGCTCAATGCCGGGAAGGCCACCATCTTCGGGGCGCTCACCTTTCTGTTGCCCATGCTCATCGGCACAGCAGCCATGTTGGCCATTGGGTATGGCTTTCTGGCGGCGGTGCTGGTGGCCTCTTGTTTTGCCTCTCACACCCTGATCGGTCTGCCCATCATCTCGAAGCTGGGGTTGATGCGCCTGCAGACGGTGAGGGCAACTTTGGGGGCCACCCTTATCACGAATGTCCTGGCGTTATTGGTGTTGGCGGTGGTGGTGCGCGCCCACCAAGGGGAGCTGACGCTGCAATTTTGGCTGACGTTGATCCCTTCCATTGCCCTCTACACGTTTGCCACCCTGTGGGGGGTGCCTAAGCTGGGCAGTTGGTTCTTTCAACGCTTTGGTCACGACGAGGGAGCAGAGTTTACTTTCGTGATCGCCACTTTGTTTGTGGTGGCCTACGGATCGGGGTTGATCGGCATTGAGCCGGTGGTGGGAGCCTTTCTGGCCGGGACGGCCATTACCCCCATCATCCCCCAGCTCAGCCCCCTGATGAACCGGATCCAGTTTATCGGCAACACCCTGTTTGTGCCTTTTTTCTTGATCTCGGTGGGGATGCTGATCAATCCCGGCATTCTCTTGGGAGAGCCGCGCTCGCTGCTGGTGGGAGGGGTGATGATCGCAGCGGAGGTGGTGAGCAAGTTTCTGGCCGCTTGGATCCCGGCCCAACTGTTTGGCTGGCGCTTTGCCAGCGCTATGGTTATGTTCGGCCTGTCGATGGCTCAGGCGGCGGCTACCCTGGCGGCCATCACGGTGGCCTTTCAGGTGGAGTTGGTGGATGAGCTGACGGTGAACGGCACCATTGCCATGATCCTCGTGACCTGTGTTGCCTCGCCTTGGATTGTGGCCCGCTGGGGAGAGCAAATGCAGCCAGCCGAAGTGGCGGCAGAGTCCACTGAATTGCCCAAGCCGGATTGGGGAGCTCGCGTCTTGGTGCCGGTGGCCAACCCGGATACCGAAAGCAACCTGCTGCAGTTGGCGTTGATTTTGGCCAAAAAAGATGGGGGAACGCTGCTGCCGCTGCATGTTTTGTCTGACCGCGCCGGGATCTCGCCGGCAGCCCTGGCCCGGCAGGAGCAGTTGTTGACTTTCGCAGAAGCTCTGGCCCACAGCGCCGTGACCCGAGTGGAGCCGATTCGGCGGGTGGATGACTCGGTGGAAAAAGGGATCATTCGCTCGGCGGCGGAACGGCAGGCAACCTTGGTGATCCTGGGCTGGAAGGGCTACTCCACCTATGCGGAGAACTTTTTCGGCAGCATCATTGACGCGGTGGTGCGGCAGGTGGGGATCCCAGTCTTGATTACGCGGTTTCCGGTACCCATCGAGACAGCACGCCGCATCCTCTTGGTTGCACCGGAGCTGGAGGTCTCTCCCGGATCCCTGCAGCAGACCCTTGGGCTGGCGCAGACGCTGGCCGGCGAATTGAAAGCGGGTTTGCAGATCCTGCTGGTGCAAACCCGACCTGGGCGGGAACGCTCCCCAGCCTTGCCGGCAGAAAGCTATGCCCACTTGCCGGTTCAGCGGGTGCAGGGGGGGGTGGTGGCGGAAGTCTTTAAAGCGCTGCAGCCAGGAGATGTGTTGGTATTGGTTCCCAGCGAAACCGGCAACCGGTCGCGTCTGGGCCGAGAGCCGGAGACCATCGCCCGCAACCGACCCAGCCTTCCCATCATCGTGGTGCATTTGCCGCGGGATTCAGCTCATCCCTTGCGCCAAGGAGATGGGGTTCTGGCGGCCGCAGAGCCCACTTGACAGGGATGGCATTGGGGTGTTGTCTGGCGGACTGGAGCTCTTGTCTCAACGACGCCCCGGCTCCCCTGGTAAACTGGGATACCCCAGGTTCGGAGCAGTCGTGAGCCAGAAGGGAGGCCCAGAGCCATAGACTATGTTGATTGAGGAAGTGGGGATGGTACCCTACGGAGCACAGGAGTATGGTTGCCTATTTGCTGGAAGTCGGCTGTGAGGAACTCCCGGCCAGTTTTGTGGATTCGGCCCTAGAGCAGTGGCGAACCGGGATCCCGGCCTCTTTGGCGGAGGCTCATCTGCAAGCGGAGCAGATGCAGCTTTTCGGTACGCCGCGCCGCCTGGCGGTTCTGTTGCAGGGGTTGCCCACCCAGCAGCCGGATCGCACCCTAGAGGTGAAAGGGCCACCGGTTCAGGTCGCCTACCAAGATGGCCAGCTCACTCCTGCCGGGGAAAAATTTGCCCAAAAACAAGGGGTGGATCCCGGCAGCCTGGAAATCCGGCAAGTGGGCAAGGGATCCTTTGTGTTTGCGGTGCAGCGGGTGCGGGGCCGACCGACGGCAGCCGTGCTCCAAGAATTGGCACCCGCCTGGATTACCAACTTGAGTGGTGAACGGCTGATGCGCTGGGCCTGCGGGGATCTGAAGTTTCCGCGCCCCATCCGCTGGCTGGTCTCCCTTTGGGATGATCAGGTGCTGCCTTTGCTGCTGCCGACCCACGAGGACAATTCCATGCCGGGCTTGGTGGCGGGGCGGGTGAGCCGGGGGCACCGCGTTTTGGGATCCCAGCAGGTTGTCCTGGAGCGGGCCGAGAGCTACGTTCAGCAAATGCAAGAGGCGGGGGTCAGCCCCGATCCAACAGCGCGAGAGGCATACATTCAGGCTGAGGTGACCAAGCTGGCCAGGCAAGTGAATGGGGAAGCCCAGATCCCTGCTCCTTTGCTGCGGGAGGTGGTGCACTTGGTGGAGTGGCCGACGGCGGTTTTGGGGCGCTTTGAGCCAGAGTTTTTGCGCTTGCCGCCGGCGGTGATCGAGACGGTGATGATCACTCACCAGCGCTACTTCCCAGTACGGGATGGTCGGGATCCCAGAAAATTGCTGCCCTATTTCATCACCATCTCCAACGGCGACCCCCGGCAATCGGAGCGGATCGGGGCAGGCAACAGCCGTGTGGTGCGGGCGCGCCTGGCGGATGCCCGCTTTTTCTACGAGGAGGATCGGCGGATCCCCTTGGCGCAGCGGGTGGAACGCCTGCAGGCGGTTACTTTTGCCGAAGGGCTGGGCTCCATGCGGGACAAGGTGGAGCGCATCCGCCACATCAGCCGCCTCATTGCCGCTGCCCTGAACTTGGATCCCCAGGAGCAGGCGCTGGTGGATCGCACGGCTTACCTGTGCAAGGCGGATCTGGTTACCCAAATGGTGTACGAATTCCCCGAGCTGCAGGGGATCATGGGGGCCGACTACGCTCGGCAGGATGGGGAACCGGAGGCGGTAGCCGAGGGGATTGAGCAACACTACTGGCCTTTGGGGGCGGGGGACGCTTTGCCCACAGCACTGACGGGGCGGGTGGTGGGCTGGGCAGATCGCCTGGATACCTTGGTGGGCATGTTTCGCTTGGGGCGGATCCCCACCGGCTCCTCGGATCGCTTTGCCCTGCGGCGGGCCGCCAACAGCCTGGTGCTGGTTGCCTGGGATGCCGGCTGGACTTTTGACTTTAACTCCCTGTTGCAGAGTGTGGTGCAGGACTATGCCTTTGGCGATGTCCACACCTTGCGAGCCTTGCAGGAGTTTTTGGCCCAACGGATACAGACCCTTTTGCAGGAGGAAAAACGGATTGATTACGACTTGGTCAGGGCTGTGGTGGGGGATCCAGAGTCGGTCAAAGCGGAGGATCCCCAGAAGGCCGAACTCACCTTGCGGGCCCTGGGCAACCTGCCCTTGACCCTGCTGCGGGCGGAGTACCTGCAACACCTGCGGGCCACCGGGGAATTGGCGGATCTCTATCCCACCCTCAATCGCTGCGCCCGCCTGGCAGCCCAAGGGGACTTGGACTACGCCGTGGTGGATCCGGCAGCCGCCGTGGATCCCGGTCAGTTGCAGGAGGCGGCAGAAAGGGAGTTGTACGAGGCTTGCCAGAAAATCTATCGTCTGGGGGTGGAGCCGGCCTTACGGGGAGATTTTGTTCCCTTGGTGGAAGCTCTGCAAGCAGCAGCCCCTCAGGTAGCTCAGTTTTTTGAAGCCGTTCTGGTGATGGATCCGGATCCTGGTCGGCGGGCCAGCCGGCTCAATTTGCTGGGGGTATTGCGCAACCAGTCGCGCCTGTTGGGGGACATGGGGGCTGTGGTCATGGCAGGGGAATCCTCGCCGGAGAAGACCCCCTAGCCGTTTCAGATCAGTTTACTTCGAGACAGATCCCCCTCACCCCCAGCCTCTCTCCCAGAGGGAGCTACCCCCCAAGGACTCTGTCCCGCTGGCGCGAACGGCTTGGGAATGGACATATCGTCATTTCCACTCAAACTCAGAACACTGTGCCCACACCTAAACCGTTGGTCGCGTCTTCGCGTCAGCGTTGCGGAACAATAGCGTTGCGGAGCAATAATGCAGGGGGTTAGAAGGTTTTTCAAGGACTCCGTCCCGCTGGCGCGATCAGTAGCCCAGGCGTCTCATCTTAACCTGAACAACCATACGATTTATCCAAGAAATTGCAAACACTGCTGCAAAGCCCGCTGCACCGAGCCTAGGTAGCCCTCTCCAAACAGGTTGAGATGGTTGAGCCAGTGGTAGAGCTGGTAGAGGGGCTTGCGGTGGGGATACCCCTCGTCCAAGGGGTAGGCCTGCTGATAAGCCCGATAGAACTCCGGCGGAAAGCCGCCAAACAGTTCTGTCATCGCCAGATCCGTCTCTCGATCCCCGTAGTAGGTGGCCGGATCGAAAATCACCGGGGATCCATCGGCCAAGGCCCCGTAGTTGCCGCCCCACAGATCTCCATGCAACAGAGCGGGTTCTGGCCTGTAGTCCTGAAAAAAGGCTTCCAGCTCCGCCATTACCCGTTCGGCTTGGGCCACCCACGTGCCGCGATACCCCTGTTGGCAAGCCAATTTCACCTGGTAGAGCAGCCGCTGTTCCCGATAAAAATCCGGCCAATTCTGCCGCCAACTGTTGATCTGCGGCGTGGAGCCGATGGTGTTGTCGCGCTCCCAACCGTAGCTGCCGTTGGGGGATAGGGTGCGGTGCAACTGGGCCAACTGGGATCCCAATAAACCCGCAGTGTGCGGACGGGGCGAGGTTAGCTCCAGGTATTCCAGCACCAAGTAGGCCTGCTCTCCTACGGATCCCCAGACAATGGGCTGAGGTACGCGAATGGCCTGGGCAGCCGCTAGGGTTTGCAAGCCCGCAGCTTCCGCTGCAAACATCTCCAGCGCCCTTTCTCCCCCACGGGCCAATTTGACGAAGTAGTCTTTTACCCCTTCTGCAAGAGGGCTTTGGGAAGCGCAGGAAAACCGATAGGTGGCGTTGATGCTGCCTCCGCCCACAGAACGATACTGTAGGGGCTGGATGGGATCCCCTGTTGCTTCTGAAAGGTGCTGGGCGATGGTCTGCCAAAGAGTTTGCATCAGCAGCAAAAGTCAATTATCGGAGAAAAACAGGTACTTATGGTCATTTCGGGTAGTCATTTCAGGTTAGGGTGAGACGCCTGAGCCATTGCCTGGGCCATTGAGAAAAGCCCTATGGCCCCGTGCATTCAAAGTTTTAGGTGTGGGCGCAGTCTCCTGGTTTAATTGAAATGACCATAACTCTTTTTTTGTGCTACTTTCACCTTCTCATTCTCAAGAGCACAGTCAATAGCGCGAGGACTCCGTCCCGCTGGCAGGACGGGTTGGACGCCAGACCGGGCTCTATCCTTCAGTCGAGCTTCTGGGTACTGGTCTCCGTCTTGCTGCAGGGCAGCCGAGTCTATCTTGCGCTTGCGGGTCTTGACTTTTGTCGGCCTCAGGTCTTCTCGGTTCAGCCAGCGATAAACTGTTGCACGACTAACCTTGTTCATCCGTGCAACTGCTCCCTTCCTGGACATACCATATGACTCTCTCTCAGGTCTAAGCTTCCTCCTGAGGTCTACCTCCATGCCTTCTTAGCTGCAGGGCCGTCTCATTCTTAAATGAATTGACCCTGTTCCTAACCTGTGGGGCTCTGGGGTCTTGAGCTTCCGCCTCCTATGGGGAAAGTGGGGGGAGAGCTGTATCTCAAATTAAGTTCGAATTGAGGTCAGCATTAGCGGCGGAGAGGCTCAGAAATGGCCACCACATCCTGCAGAAACTGATCCTGTTGCTGGCGCAAAATGCCCAGGTCGGGGCCTTGGTTGAGCAGGACAAAGTGGATGCCATTCGGCAGCTGCCCCATCGTCATCAGCCGATCCGCAGCGGATCCCACCTGAGCAGCCGTGCCTGGGGGCAAGGTGCGCGCCCGCAGGGTGCTGTGGCCAGTGCCCGCTCTGGGCAAGATCCGAGTCGGATCCCCATCTGTGAAATCTACCAGGTGTTCCCAGAGATGAGCTAGGGCGCGGGGGGAAAGGTACAGCGCTCGCCCTCTTTGCCCCAGGCGAATGTCTTGCTCGGCGGGGGCCATTTGGGAATCCAGGCGGGAAATGGGCTGAGCCACCAACCGCTGCCGCAGGTACTCCAGCAGGGCTGTTTCGCCCCCCAGTTCCGCCAACAGGGCTTCTGCCATGGCTCGGTCGTTGCTGCCATTGAGGATCTGCAACAGGGATCCCAGGCGTAGCGAGGTATAACGAGCCAAGCAGTGGGCGTCCGCGGGCAGGGCTGTCAGGGTTGACACCGAGCCGCGAATGGCAACCGGGTGGGGCTGTTGCGTATCGCTGAGGAGCTCTGCCAAACGCCGAGCACCGGCCAAAGGATCGGGTTGGCCCAGCAAACGGAAGGGGGGCAACACCTTCACATCCCCGTCGATCTGGCGAATGTTGAGGCTATGCAAATGGCGGGCCAGCTCTGCCACATTCGCTTCCGTGAAATAGGGATCCCCGCCACCCACCAGGATCAAATCTCCCGTCAAGCGATGGCCCAAAAGATGGCCTGTGGTGTAGAACCGGGTCTCAAAGCGACGTTCATAGCCCCAAGTCTCCAGGGCCATCAAGCTGATGGCCAACTGATCCAAGGCTCCCACCGGCAAAGGTCGATCCAGCCCATGCTCCGCCAACAGCTCCCCTTCCGGCGTCCAGAGCAGGATCCCCTGTTGAGAGAGCGCTCCCCCTTGGGCCGCCAATCCTTGCAAAAAGCCGGACAAGACCGAAGCGTAAGGAGAATCTTCCCACTGCGGCGATTGGGCGCGGGGCCACCAAGGGGGAAGGCCCGGAGTCCCACTTGGGGAAGGCAGCGGCGGCGGTGGAGTGGGGATGGGGGGGAAGGGATTCTGAGTCAATGTGGGAGACTCGACTTCAGCACCTGTGGGGTTGCTCCAGCAGGCCCCCAAGGCCAAAGCACCAGCTAACGGGATCCCTGCCCAGAGGAGACGACGATGGGGGCGCAACCCCTGTGGGATAAGCGGCATGACGACCTCACAAAGACACTTGCAAAGGACAACGGGCTGGCAAAAGACTTGACGCTACTCTAGTGCCATCCGAACTGCCTTGGCAAATCTCTGTGCCAGCCTTTTCCAGCGTTATCGACTCCGGCCAAGGCAAGCCCATCTTTTGCTTGTCAGGGATCCCAGTCGGCTGTGACGTAAACTACCCGACACCAACCGCTAGGCGGTACGGAGCGGGCTTTTAGTAGCCCTGCAGTTAGCAAGCCAAC
>NZ_JANSHW010000053.1:0-6166 GCF_047461815.1 Synechococcus sp. R6-10 | reverse complement strand
TAGGGCAGAGCAGGCTCAGGGCTACTGAAAGCCCGCTCCGTACCGCTTAGCGGTCGGAGCCGGGTAGTTTACGAAAATTGAGGCCTTTTTCTGCTCGCAACTTCTTGCCCTGAGGGGCAACTTTGTCCACCTCCAGCACCACGCCTGCCGGCTCGATCCTTACCACGCGGGCGCCGATTTTGCCGTCGTCGATCCAAACGGTTGCCCCCACTTGCAGGTGCGCCAAAACCTCCGGCAGGCTGCAGGTCACCTGGCAGGAGATATCGGCGCTGGCCTCAGGAACCTTCGCGGTGAGCAGGATGCGATCCCCGCGGTACACCTTGGTTTTGCCGGGGGGCATGGCCACTGGGCCGGTGCGGATCTTGGGGCCAGCCAGGTCCAGCAAAATCTTGCAACGCCGTTGGGTCTGGGCTTCGGCCTGGCGCAAGTGGGCCACCATTTTCTCCCACACCGAGGGCTCGTCGTGGGCGCAGTTGATGCGGGCCACGTTCATGCCCCGCTCCAACAACTGCAGCAACAGCTCCGGCTGCTCGGCGGCTTCGCTGGGCAGGGTCACCATGATGCGCGCGCGGCGATGGGGAGAAGGGGGGCCAAACAGCGCCTCGGCGTGCTGCTCTAGTGCCGTATCCCCGGCGTAAAACTCTTCATAGCTGGGTGCCGTATGGGTCAAACCCTGGGTGGCTGCCAAAATAGCAATCACCGCATCCAGGCTCTCCAGAACCCGCGACTCACAGCGCCCCAGCGAGGACAGCCCCGCAGCCGCCAGCTCCAGTTGCAAGCTGCGCAGATCCTGTTGGCGCAGCGCCAGGTAGCGCGCCAGGTTGTGGATGGCCGCAGGAGGGCTCGTAAGGCAGCCCCAAGCGGCCAAGTATTTCTGGGATCCCTCTACAACCTGCTGCCGCAGCTCCAGGAGCCGCTCCAGCAAACTCCTAAGATTGCAGGAGGGGGAAGAGGAGGAAACCATGTCGAAAGTCTTCCCAAGACAAACCCGGCCCAATTCTATGCCTGAGCTTACTTGGGGTCGATCATAGGCGGGTTAGGTTGAGAAAGGAAGGCGATAGCCTTTCATTGCCCAGTGTTCCGGTCTAGAGTCGTTAACAGCCTTCGGCTGTCCTGCCTACTACTTCCTTGGGTTGCGTGAAACTTCATTCTCTCCCTCCTGCCCGTTCCCGCGAGCGGCCTGACCACAGGCTCTCCCTCGTTTGCGCGGTGGGCCTGATGGATCGCTATGTCCTCTCGGAGATGCTGCTGCCGTTTCTCTTTGGGGTGGGAGCTTTCACAACCTTGGTGATGGCGGTGGGATCCCTGTTTGAGCTGGTGCGCCTGGTGGTGGAAGCGGGTCTGTCGCTTTCGGCGGCGTTACAGGTGTTTGTGTTGCGGGCGCCGGGGATCATCGTTTTGACGTTCCCGATGTCCATGTTGCTGGCGACGTTGCTGGCTTATGGGCGCTTGTCTGCCGATAGCGAAATCACAGCCCTGCGCGGCTGCGGGGTGAGCCTTTACCGCCTCATGGTGCCTGCCCTCATCCTCAGCTTGCTGGTGACGGCTTTAACCTTTCTGTTCAATGAGCTGGTGGTTCCGGTGAGCAATCGCCAGGCAGCCACGACTTTGAACCGAGCTTTAAATCGGGATCCGGACTTCCGGCGGGACAATATCCTCTACCAAGAATTTGGCGAGATCCTCATGCCTGAGCCAGACGGCACCTTTTCCCGGCGACAAGGGCTAACCCGTCAGTTCTACGCCCGCAGCTTCGATGGAAAGCAAATGCGCGGCATTATCGTCCTGGATTTTTCCAACGAGGCGCTCAACCAAATTCTGCTGGCCCAGCGGGGGCGCTGGGATCCCCAAGAGAATCTTTGGGTGTTTGAGGATGGCACCAACTACATCGTTTCTCCGGATGGCACCTACAGCAACATTGCCACCTTCAGCCGGCAGGAGTTGCGTCTGCCTCGCGCGCCGCTGGAGCTGGCTCAGGAGATTCGCAGCCCTGAGGAAATGAACATTCGGGAGCTGAAGCATTACATCGAGGTGATCGCCAGTTCTGGAGATCTGCAACGGGTGCGCCGTCTGCAGGTCAGCCTCAACCAAAAGTATGCCATTCCTTTCGCGTGTCTGGCGTTTACCCTGATTGGGGTGCCTTTGGGGCTGCGCCCGCAGCGCACCGGTTCCTCTTTGGGGTTGGGCATCAGTGTGCTGATTATCTTTGCCTTCTATGTGCTGCTGTTCATCACCCAGGCGCTGGGACAAATTGGGACGCTGGGGCCAGCAATGGCGGCTTGGTTGCCCAACTTGATCTGTGCCGCCGTAGGGCTGGGGTTGCTTTACCGAGCCAATCAGTAGCTGCTGGGCACCGCTTCTCCAGATGTAGGATAAAACTGCCCAATGGATTCTCGTATTCTGGAGAGCTCCCCCATGGAAGTTCAAGCTTGGATGAATTGGATGTTTGGCGGATTAGCCCTGCTGATCTTGGGGGGAGGCATGCTGATGATGTTCACCACGGTGTTCACCACCAAAGGGCCCCAGCCCGAGGATTCTCAGTCGGATCCCCAAAAGGGGCGAGCCTAGCCCAAGGCCCGGTGACGGGATCCCTGGCAGCCGGCCCCATGCCTTAAGAAATAGTTAAAACTAGAGGGGGCTCTAGTCCCGCTCCCGTTGACGTAGCCGCTGCAGAGTCGAGAGAGGTTTTGTCTCCTCTGGCGGTTTTTGCTCAGCTGCGGTGGGCAGGGCGGCTGTTTCTGTTTTCTGAGGTTCGAGCAAAAGCTTGGCGGCTTCTGACTCAACGGCTGGAGGGCGAGCCGGGTTCTCCCCTTGTTGGCCAGGCAAGGGAACAGACTCCAGAGTGGCCAGCAGAGCTTGAATATGGCTGTGGGTTTCGGGATGGTTGCTGGCGGCATGGGCCAAGAGGGTGAGCTGCTCTTTGGCAGCGACCAGGTTCCCCAGCTTGAGATCCACCAAGGCCAGTTGATAGCGAGCCTTAAAGCCACTGGGATCCACCTCTACCGAGCGTTGAAAGGCAGCGCGCGCCTCCGCCAGCTTGCCCTGACGGGCGTAGATCAAGCCGAGGTTAAAAGGCACATCGGGATCCCGTTCGCTGGGCAGCACCAAGGTTTTTTCTTCCAGTTCAATTGCGCTCCGGTAGGCGTTGATGGCCAAGGTATGGAAGCCCATCTGCAGATAGCGAGCTCCGTCTTCCTTCAGTTGGGCGACCGTCGGCTCCCCTGTCAGTAGGGTCATGGGCGGTTGCGCGTGGGCAGGCATGGCCACCGCCAAGCTCAGCAGGCACCCCACCGTTTTCAGGCCTAAGGGTACAGCCTGACGACCAATCTGCTGCCTATTCATCACCATGATCTGTTTCCTCCAACCACATCAACACCACTTCATTCCACCCCTCTGGGCCGGGGAGCTGAGCCAATTGCCATTGAGGCAGGGCCTCACTCCAGAGACTATCCGCAATGGGGCTGGGAAGCACCACTTTTTGTTCCGACCATCGCAAAAAGGCCACATCTGGCGGGGAACACCCAATGCCCAAAGCTTTGATAGGGCCCAGATGCCGTTGATAGCAATCCAGCAGCCGCCGCACCGCCTGCTCCCCCGGTAACCAATTGGGTTCTGCGGCCATCGTTGGCCGTATCCATCCGGTCAGATACCATTGCGGCAGGCTAGAGAAGTGAAGCTGACGCACCCGCAGCAGATGTTGGGTGAGGTTGGCTTCTTGCTGGGCAAAAGCTTCCCGCAGGGTTTCGGGATCCCCGGAATAGCTGAAAATCTCACTGTACTCTCGCTGCTGCGCCCGCTCTGCCTCTTCCAAAGGGATCCCAGTGGCAGCGGCCAGTTCAGAGGCAGTCCAATCCCCAAACCCGATCAAATCCAAGTGGGACTCTTGACGCACCTGTTGCAGGATGCTGCGCAGGCGAGAATAGGGCAGACCCAAAGCATACACGTAGTAGGGCGGTCGGTGTTGCCACTGCTCGTCTAGGATGCCCGCCGGGAAGTAATGCTCGGGAACGTAAACGGCAGAGCCATCCTCACAGATGAACGGATGCTCCAGGCGCAACTGCCGCCGCACATGTTCCAGTTGAGCGCGGGTGCGCAGGCTGTAGAGCACCAAGGGAATGGAGCGGCGCTCTAGGGCAGCCAAGGCTTGTCGGGCAGCACCATAGCTGTTGAACTCTAGATCCAGCAAGCTGCCATCTAAACTGGTAAGGACAAGTCGCATAGGTGCAGGAAAGGGAAAGGCGCTGGCCCCGTCAAAATTTCAAGCAGCACGACCGGCTGAAGCGTCCTACAGTACCTATGATCCAATAGCTTGACCAACCTGAGGGGGATTAGCCTCAAATGCTCTCCCTCAAAGCATCTGGGTGAATGGGCAATCCGTGCGCCAGAAGTGGTAAAAGCTCGATTGAGCACTCCAGAATGCGTGTGTCGCCGAAGATCTTGGCTCAAAAACCAGCAGCAGAGAAGACAGACAGATTGAGTGGGTCAGTGGCTAGTTCTCTGTGCCGAAGGCGCGATCCCCTGCATCCCCCAGCCCGGGCAAAATGAACCCTCGATCGTTCAGCCGCTCGTCAATCATGGCGCAGAAGATTTGCACCATTGGGTAGTGGGATCCCAACCGCTGTAACCCTGGGGGCGCTGCCAATGCGCTGACAATTCTAACCAAGCTGGGATCCGCCCCCCGTTTTTTTAGCTCATCCAAAACCCAGAGCAGCGTGCCCCCGGTGGCCAACATCGGCTCGGGAATGAGAATGCGCATCTGTTCAGGGATCCGCTCTGGAAGGCGATTGAGGTAGCAACTGGCCTGCAGCGTTTCCTCATCCCGCACCATGCCAATGTGAAAGATCCGCGCCTGGGGCAAAAGGGCCTGACAGCCTTCCAGCATCGCCAAGCCAGCCCGCAATACAGGCACAATGCCCAGCAGGGTATCCGGCGCGATGACCTCTGCGGCAACGGGTTCCAAAGGGGTTTGCACCTGAACGGTTTGGGTGGGGATCCACTCCCGCATCGCCTCATAGGTTAGCCAGCGGCCCAGCTCCGACATGGCCGTGCGAAACAGGGGCATGGGCGTCTCCGCATCCCGAGCCACGGTTAGCCAGTGCTTAATGAGCGGGTGAGGGGGGACATAGACACGAAGCTGCTGACTTGCCACGGGAGAATGCCTCAATCTGGGCGGTAGCATAGCGGGTTGCCTTAGCAGAAAGCAAGCTCTAGAAAGCAAGCTCTCCAATTGGCCGCAACTCCATCCCGACCGGGGATAAATTGCCAACAGCTCCGGCAAATGCTCAAGGGGTGGGGCTCTTTGACCCAGCAAGATTGCGGCAGAATGAGATCTGCAGGTTACTTCGAGCGCCGGTCATGTTCGGTGGCTACAGGTTTGGGATAGACCAGGGCAAGGCTGGTTTCGGGTTTTGTTCCTCTTGCCATTTGCGAACTGAGGTGCTGGCCCCAGGGCAGCTTGGCCTCCCGCCGATGGAACCGAACGCCAACGGCTCTCGTCTGCAAGTGCCGGTAGCCGGAGATACCGCTCTGCCCAAGGGTTTCTGGCTTAATGGGGTGTCGCAAGTTACAGCCTGTTCACAAATTAAGGGATACAAAACTTAAGGGATACAAAACATCGTGTTTCTGAGGCTTGACTCCGATGAGGTTTAGAACAAGTAGGTTTACAACCGTATCCGTAGCCCCTCAATAGGCTGTACCTGCATCTTTGGCCCCCTCACACCTTGCAAGGATTAGCTTAGGGAGAATGGATTATGGCTTCGTCTCAACCCTCTGACTCGAACACCAAGGCTCTGAGCCGCCGTCAGCTTCTCAAAGTGGGAGCCGCAGCCCTTGGGGGCGGTCTGCTGGCGGCAGGGGGCGGCCAAGCTCAGCGCAAACCCTCTCCCACCCTGATCGTGGCTCAGGGATCCGGCCTGGATCGCGTTTCCTATGCTACCAACTGGTATGCTCAGGCGGAACACGGCGGCTTCTATCAGGCGGTGGCGACCGGCATCTACCGCGAGCATGGCCTGGATGTAACCATCAAGATGGGTGGCCCCGGCATCAACATCACCCAAGTTTTGGCCGGTGGAGCTGCCGAGTTTGCCATGGGGGGAAGCACAGGGGTGATCAATGCTGTGCGAGAAGGGATCCCTTTGGTGTGTGTGGCAGCCATTTTCCAGAAAGACCC
>NZ_JANSHW010000052.1:0-6813 GCF_047461815.1 Synechococcus sp. R6-10 | reverse complement strand
CCATCCTGTCTATTTTCAGGGATCCCTGTATTGCCAGTATGGTCATTTCAATTAAACTAGGGCACTGCACCCACACCTAAAACTCTGAGTGCAGCAGGCTATAGGGCTTTTCAAGGACTCCGTCCCGCTGGCGCGATCAGCAGCCCAGGCGTCTCACCTTAACCTGAAATGACCATAACATCCCAGTGAAACTCCCCATTGCGTAGCTCCCCTCTCTCAAGGGGAGAGGGACTTCCCTTAGGGCCAATCCTGAACGCAAACCACCTGCTGGGTTTGGGCAGATCGCTCGGCTGCCTCGGCCACCGCCAGGGCGTGGAGCATGTTTTCAGTATGGATATAGAGGGGTCTGCCGTGGCGCAGGTGATCCAGCACCATGCGGGTGTCTTGCTCGAACAGGCCGTGGCGGGATCCCGTCTCTAGAGGGTGGGCGCTGCCGGGCCGCAGCAACGTTGCCTCTTCGCCGTTGATCAATAGGCCCCCCCGTTGACCGTGGAACTCCAGTAGCCGCTGCGAGCACCACAGGGAATCCCCCTTGCCATAGGTCAACACCGCCAGCAATCCACTGGCAAAACTCAGCTGGGCTGTGCAGTAGCAACTGCTGTAGCGGTGGGGCAGATCCGGCCCGTCGTAGCGCAGTTGGCAGCTCACCCGTTCCACCTTGCCCAACAAGTCCACCAAGCGGTGGATGCGAGAAACGGCCCCCATGAGGGGGAAGCCAAACAACTCAGGCCGATAGGTCCAGCGATCGGGGGCGGGGTGGGTGGCGGTGAGAGTGATGTAGCGAACGGCAAACAGCTTGCCCAGCCCTTCCAGCTCTCGTTTCAGCAACCGGTGAACGCCGCTAATTAGCTCGATGTGTTCGACGTGCAGCAGCACTTGCCGCTCGGCTGCCAATTGCACCAAGGAACGCGCTTCGGCAGCGCTGAGGGCGAGGGGATATTCCACGACGGTGTGGATCCCTGCCTCCAGAGCAGCACGGGCAATGGCGGCATGATCCCGATTGATGGTGCTGACAAAAACCAGATCCAGCCGCTGCTCGCCCAACAGAGAAGACCAGTCCGAATAGGCGACGGCCCCCAACTCGGCGGCAAAAGCATCGCTCCGGTCGGGAGCTCGACCGGCAACAGCGACAATCTGCACTTGCCCATCTTTGCGCAAGGCCTCGGCCCGTGAGCGAGCTGCGTAGCCGGTGCCGATGATCCCCACCCGCAAGGTTTGTTCCCTCCCCTAGCCTGCCTCTGTCTGTAGCATCACACAGGAGGGATCCCTTCCACCAGCTGGCAATCGGGATCTCGCTCTCCCCAGGTCTACTGCTGCACCCTTTGCACCATTCATTTCCGATTGCAGCAACCTGTGTGATTGTGTTGGCTCTCCTCTCCCGGGGGGCAAGGGCAGTCAATTGCAGCCCACCACCGGGAAAAAGAAAGGAATCTGTCTCAAACCAACCCAAAGCGGCTCCTCTGCAGAAGGAAAATCACTCGTGCCCGCCCCACAGAGCCGTTCGCCGATGGAGGGTCAGCGTGGGCATTGGGAAGAAGCCGCTGTCTCAACCTGCTGTACCCGCGACGCAATGGCAAAATGCCGCTCCAACAGATCCGGGATCCCTTGGGGGGAAACGCCGCTATAACGGGCTTTGTCGGGCATAAACACCACATGGGGGCCCCGTTTGCAATCTTTCATGCAGCCCACCCCCTGCACGCAAATCGAACCAGAGTAGGCGGCCAAGTGGGCGTTCAGGGCTTGCATCACCGCTCCGGCCCCACGCCGATAACAGTCGGATTTCTGGCAGACCAGCACCTTACCTTTGATGTCTGTACCTTTGATATCTCCTTTGATATCTGTGATGTTTGGAGCAACCGGTTCGGAAGCTGCCTCAGCCCCAGAAGCCGAAGACAAACCCCCCGCCCTCTCTCCGAGGGGAACCACCCGGTAAAGCACCCACTTCTCTCGCCCTTTGTGCGGATCCACCTCCCGCTCCCCACAGATCTGCACGGTGTCTCCAGGTTTGAGGGTGCGGTAAAGGGCAGAACGCAGGGGCTTGGGGATCTTGCCGGAAAAAATGTCAGCCCCAGCCTGCCAACGCAGGTACTTGAGCTTGCCATCCTTATCGGGAAGAAATCCCAAAAACTGGCCCTCCGACTCAAACGGGATTCCTTGCTTAGGGAACTTGCTCATCTTGACCCCCAGCCTCTGTGTTGAGCTGCCAACAAGCCTCTAGGCCATCCAATAGCTCCTGTCGTCGCGCTGTGTGCTGACGGATCACACTGCGCACCTGTAGAACAGCCAATGGAGTACTCACCTCCACCCGCAGACGACCATCTCCTGTACAAATCGCCGGGATCCCCAATTCCATCAGCCGCCGACCAACGCGCCAGCGCTCGCCCAGAGGAATGTTCAAGAGATAGCCGCGCTCAGAGTCCAGAAAGACGGGGTTCATGGCCGGGATCAGCACCTCAGAGTAAAGAATAGTGAAGAGATGAAACAAATTCTCAATAGCCTTTCAAAAAAAAGCCAGAGGCCGGAAGCTAGGCAGGCTCAAGCCCACCTGTAGACCCTCTGGCTAGACTCTGCCGTTCATCAAGCCAAAGACCAGGCTATCGTTGGCCAGGAAGTGATGGAGATGGAAAGCGCGATCCTCTGTTTTCAACAGGATTTGCTCGTAGAGGTAGCGAGTGGCCCGATCCCCAAGGCTCTCCGCCTGGGCTGCCTGTCGCCGCAGCAGATCGATGATGGCCTGCTCTGCCGCCAGGTCGTTCATCAACATTTGCCGCGCCCCAAAAGCTCCATCCGGCTCAGGGGTAAAACAGCAGAGCTGGGCCAAGCCGCTGAAGGTGGCTACCGGCACACCTCCCAGACCTTCCAGGCGCTCTCCCAAGTCGTGGACATGCTCCCTCACCTGCTCGTAATGATCTTTGAAAAGCTGGTGCAGCGGATAGAACTCAGTGCCTTCTACCACGAAGTGATGCTTTTGGTACTGCAAATACAGCCCCTGGAAGCTGGCCAGCAGGGCGTTCATCCCCTCGCAAACCGGCTGGGTTATCTCAGTGCCAAGCAAGACAGGATTGTCGCGCACGCTGTTGAAAGACTGGCGCAGGGTTGAAGTTTCGGACATAAAATTCTCCAGCACAAGTTAAGAGGAGCTGCGAATCCTAAACTGCCCGCCATAGCGGGCCTGGGATCCCTGGGTGTTTATCTCCAAATCTAGCATAGTGCAGAAAATGGCTCTTGTGAATAACTCTCAATAAGCCCGTTGTTGCAGATCCCTTTGGAGTGGGATCAGGGCGCAGACAGATTGGCTCTTGGCTAGGTCAGTCTCCGGTATCGGAAGAAACTTGGCAGTAGGATCCGCCCTGAACTACCTTTGTGGGGCTATCGGCCTTAGGGGAAGAAGCAAGAAGCATGTCTCAGAAAAGCCCATCCTTCTTAGAGAAACTGACTGACCTAACCCGCCAAATTGTTGACCGTGCCCGAGGCATCCCAGAAGCTTCTGAATCTCTCGAGAAGCCAGAAGCCTTTAAGTCTTTCTGGAATTCGGTGTCTCAGATACTACAGAAGGACCTCCTAGAGGCGCAGACAGAGTTGGGCCACTGCAACATCCTGGTCATTGGCAAAAGCGGGGTGGGCAAGAGCACCTTGGTCAATGCAGTGTTTAGAGATGAGCTGGCCCGTACCGGTGTTGGCAGCCCCGTCACCCGCCACATTCGTCAGTATTCCAAGCCAGGTTGCCCAATCACCATCTACGATACACCTGGCATGGAACTAGACGGTGAACAGAATCAGCAAGTTCGCCTGGAGGTTTCCCAGCTTATCGAGGAGCTGCGCTTTAAGGATCCTGAACATCACATCCATGTTGTTTGGTACTGCCTCCACCACGAACTGAAGCGGTTGGAGGAAGTTGAACGCAAATGGCTAAAGGAGTTGGAACTCAAAGACGTTCCCGTCATCTTGGTCTTAACCCAATGCTTGGAATATCCCAATCCTGAAGAGAGCGAGTTTTTCCGGTATTTGCAGCATCAAAATTTGCCTGTCCGCTACATTGTTCCCGTTTTGGCCCGCAACAAGGCGATTACCCGGCAAATTACCATTCCTGCCCACGGGCTGGAGCACCTAATTGGCTGCACGCTAGAGCTTTTGCCGGAAGTGGCTCGCCTTGCCTTTATCCGCCAGCAATTGCTGCGGGTGGATCTCAAAGCCGAGGCTGCCTTTAAGTACGTATCAGGCTATGTGGCCAGTGCAGCGTTTATCGGGGCAGTGCCCCTTCCCTTTGCAGATGCCCCTCTGTTGGTTACAGCCCAAGCAGGCATGATTGCCAATATCAGCTTTATTTTTGGCTTCGAGGCTTCCCCTTCTTTTTACTACTCTTTGATAGCCGCTTTGGCAGGCACTACAATTACAACAGCAATCGGGCGAACGATTGTGTCCAACTTGCTGAAGATGATTCCCGGCCCGGGGATTGTAGGCAGCGCTATCCAATCCACTACGGCAGCCACCCTCACTCTCTCTCTGGGCCTGGCCTATATCGAGCTGATGAAGGCCATCGCCCGCGCCAAAATCCAAGGGATCCAGCTATCTCCAGAAGAGATGAAAGATATCTTTATACGCGAGTACCAAAGTTATGTTGCCTCGGGATCCAAAACTCTGAAAGATGACTTTTCATCCTAGCTTTTGCGTAGGTACTGAATCTAGGGCAGGGGAAGGTCGTGGGGTCTCAAACCCAAAGGTGCCATCGACCAGGTAGAGGGGGCGGCCTTTCACTTCTTCAAAAACGCGGCCTAAATACTCGCCAATCACGCCCAAGCTGATCAGCTGGATCCCGCCCAAAAACAAGATCATCACCGCTAAAGAGGCATAGCCAGGTACATCGGAGCCAAAGAGCAAGGTGCGGATGATGAGAAAAAGGCCATACAAAAAGGCTGGAACCGAGATCGCCAACCCTATGTAGCTCCACACCCGCAACGGCCAAGAGCTAAAAGAGGTGATGCCTTCTATGGCTAGGTTCCACAGCCGCCAGTAGTTCCACTGGGTTTTGCCGCGAAAGCGGGGGGCGCGATCGTAAAAAATGGCCGTTTGCCGGTAGCCCACCCAGGCAAAGATCCCTTTCATAAAGCGGGTGCGCTCTCGCAGCTGTTTAACTGCCTCCACCACCTGCCGATCCAGCAGTCGAAAATCTCCTGTATTGCGCGGGATCCGCACCTGGCTGAGTTGATCAATCAACCAATAGAAGCCGTTGGCTGTAAAGCGTTTTAGCCAGCTCTCCCCGCGGCGGCTGCGGCGCACCGCATAAACCACCTGATAGCCCTGCCGCCACTGCTGCAGCATCTCCGGGATCAGCTCCGGCGGATCTTGCAAGTCGGCATCGATGGGAACAACAGCTCGACCAGAGGCGTGATCGAGGCCGGCAGTAAGGGCGATCTCCTTGCCATAGCAACGGGAAAGGTTCACCACTTTGATACGGGGATCCCGACGATGGAAGGCAATGAGCTTTTCCAGCGTGTTGTCTTGGCTGCCATCGTTGACACAGATAATCTCGTAGGGGATCCCCAGCGGCTCCAAGGTAAGTTGCAGACGCTCAAACAGGTGTTCCAGGTTATCCGCCTCATTTTTGCAGGGGACAACAACCGATAATTCAACCAACTCAACCGGGGGCTCAGACAACATCGAGAGGTGTCAGAATCGGGATCCCGTAGTTGGCCATCATTGTGCCATCAGGGGGTGGCCGACATCTCCGCCACAATCGAGCGCAGCTCGTCTTCCGAGATGCGGTAGACCTCGTTGCAGAATTGGCAAACCGCTTCTGCCCCCTTGTCGGTGTGGATCATATCGAGCAACTCGTCCCGCCCCAGCATGCGCAGGGCCCCCTTCACTCGGTCGGAATTGCACTTGCAGTAGAAGCGGATGGTGCGCATTTCCGGCGCAATTTTCAGATCCAAGTCGCCCAGGCAGATTTGCAACAGCTCCCGCAAGCCGCCGCCACCAGCCAACATCGGGCTAAATTCTTCCACTTTGGCCAAACGGGCTTCCATCTCTGGGATCAGACTGGCCGGCGCCCCTGGCATCAGCTGCAACAACACTCCGCCGGCGGCGCGTACCCGCTGTGAGTCGAGATTTACTCCCAGAAGGACTGCCGAGGGAATCTGCTCTGAGGAGGAGAGGTAGTAGGTGATGTCGTCTCCCACCTCTCCCGAAACCAGCTCCACCGCGCTGGTGTAAGGCTGGCCATACCCCAGATCCCGCAGCACATGGAGGTAGCCATAGCGCCCAACGGCTTGGCCCACATCCAACTTGCTCTCGGCAGTGAGAGGAAGCTCAATGGCGGGGTTGCTCACATACCCGCGTACCGTGCCATCCAAGCCGGCATCCACCCAGATGTTGCCCAAGGGGCCATTCCCTTTCAGTTGTAGGTTAATCCGCGCCTGGCGTCGCTTCAAGTTGGCCGCCAGCAACAGGGCTGCGCTCATGGCCCGCCCCAAGGCCACTGTCGCCACATAGGAGAGCTTGTGCCGCTCCCTTGCCTCTTGTACCGCCTGGGTGGCCACCAAGCCCACCACTCGGATTTTGCCTTCTGCCGCCGTGGCCCGGATGAGGTGATCCGGCAGAGATGAGGGCGTACCCTCAGAAATACCTTTCGCTCGCTTCAATCGTTCTGACCCAGAGGCATCCGTCATCGCAACCTCAACGCATGTCTTAAACCAAGCCTGCAGGGATCCCCTGGCGACTCAGCCTTCATTCTAAGTGAGTCTAAGTAAACTACCCGACACCCGCGCTATGCGCAGGGTGCGGGCTTTATCCCAATCCCTAGCGGCCCCAGAGGAC
>NZ_JANSHW010000051.1:0-564 GCF_047461815.1 Synechococcus sp. R6-10 | reverse complement strand
GGTGGGCTCCGGTGTCGGAGTTGGGGTAGGGGTGGGCTGGGGCTGGACGATGGCGAGGGCCTCTTCGGCTTTTAGCTCCCCCCGAACCAGCTTGGAGAGGGTATCTTGGCCGCCAGGGGTGTAGGTGATCTCGCGGGCGGCGCTGTTGAACACATTGCGGATGGGATCCCCTTTGCTGTCCACCAGTTCCAGCACCATCACATTGCGACCGGGCCTGAAGCCCTTCAGATAAAAAGACTCCCAGCGATCCAGCAGGCCAGATTGGCCGTTGAGGGTGTAGCGGATCCGCCAGTCCCGTGGCAAGTCACTCAACAGGCTCTCCCGCACTGGGGCATTGGCCAGCCAGAAATCCACCAAGATTGGCTCGGCCCCGTAGCTGCCTGTGGGGCGGTTGTAGGTGAGCAGGGGCAGTTGCGGCTGTGGTACGTACTCAGGGGTGGGAGCTAACACGTGAAAGCTGACCTGGGCATAGGCTTCAGAGTTTTTGAAGCTCTCGTGCCAGGGTTTGCCGGCAAACACCCGCAGAGTATGGGTCCCGGCTCCAAATCCTTGAAAACGAGGGGA
>NZ_JANSHW010000050.1:0-4456 GCF_047461815.1 Synechococcus sp. R6-10 | reverse complement strand
CCCGGTAACGGTTTTGGAAGCGGATCCGGTGCAGGTAGGGGGGCTATCCCGCACTGTAACCTACCAAGGCTATCGCTTTGATATCGGTGGACACCGCTTTTTCTCCAAGTCGGCGGAAATTGAGGCTCTGTGGACGGAGATTTTGGGCTCGGAAATGCAGGTTTGCCGTCGGCTTTCCCACATTTTTTACCGAGGTGTTTTCTTTGATTATCCAATTCGACCTACGGATGTTTTTGCCAAACTGGGGCCAGGGTTTACCACCCTCTGTCTGCTCAGTTACCTAAAGGCGCGCCTCTTTCCCAGGCCCAATCCTGTATCTTTTGAAGATTGGGTCATTAACCAATTTGGGGAACGGCTGTATCGCACTTTTTTTAAGACCTACACCGAGAAAGTGTGGGGGATCCCTTGTCACGAGATCAGCGCCGACTGGGCAGCCCAGCGGATCAAGGGTCTGTCGATGGCTTCTTTGATCCGTAAAACCTTTTTCCCCAACCGAGAGGGGGTGATCAAAACCCTGATCGATCGCTTTCGCTATCCTCGCCTAGGGCCAGGCCAGATGTGGGAGCGCGTTCAAACCTTGCTGGCAGAAGCCGGGCAGCCGGTACAACTGGATCGCAAGGTTACGGCAATCCACTGGAACCGGGCCGGAGTTCAAGCTGTACAAGCCTGTTCTCAAGGGGGAGAGACCTTTTGGGTGACCGGCGAGCAGTTCATTTCCACCATGCCGCTGCGCTCTCTGGTGCGGGCTTTGGTACCTGCAGCACCGGAGCCGGTGCGAGAGGCTGCCGAACAACTGCGGTATCGGGATTTTTTGACGGTGGCTTTGCTGGTGGATGAGCCCAACCTATTTCCAGATCACTGGATCTACATTCACGATCCCTCGGTGCGGGTGGGGCGTATCCAAAACTTCAAGAATTGGAGCGCGGACATGGTTCCGGATCCCTCGGTCACCTGCTTGGGTTTGGAGTATTTTTGCTCAGCGACGGATCCCTTTTGGGGACAAACCGATGGGGATTTGATGGCCTTGGCAACGCTGGAATTGCAGCGGTTGGGCCTGCTGGGGAAGGCAAAGGTTTTGGGCGGCACAGTCATTCGCGCCCCGAAAGCCTACCCGGTTTACAATCACGGCTATCAAGCTCACATCCAGACCATTCGAACCTTTTTGGAAGAAGCACTGCCCAATTTGCAGGTGGCAGGCCGCAACGGCATGCACCGCTACAATAACCAGGATCACGCCATGATGACGGGCCTTTTGGCCGCTCGCAACATTGTGGCGGGGGAACGGCGCTACGATGGGTGGCGGGTCAACCAAGATGCTGAGTATCTGGAAGAGGCGGATTCGACAGCGGCCTTGGCGGGAGGACGGGCGGTGCCCCGGGTGCTGGGTCGCCGGAGTTAGCGGCGGAAGGGATCCTGCTTCGATCCAGCTTCGCCATCCAACACCTCTAGGATGGCCTTGGCAGCGCGAGCCAGAACGCCGGGTTCTCCTAGGGCTGCCCGCATCGCGGCGTAGTCGGCTTGCAGTTGGGCTTTGCGTTCGGGCCGAGTTAGCAACTCCAGCGCCAGTTGGGCAATCTTCTCTGGCTGGGCCTGCTCCTGCAGCAACTCCGGGACAATGGGGCGCATCTGCACCAGGTTGGGCGGAGACATGAAGGGCACCGACACCCTCAGCCAATGGCGGGCGATCCAGAAGGTGAGGGGGTTGAGGCGATAGATCACCACCTGGGGGATCCCCAAGATAGCCGTCTCCAAGTTCACCGTGCCCGACTTGGCCAACACCAAATCAGCCGCTGCCAAGGCGAGGTGATGAGCTTTGTGGGGGGAGAAGAAGGACAGAGCTTGGGGATCCAAAAGGGTGAGGTTGAGCCCAAGGCGGCGGGCAGCCCGCGCAATCGGGGCAGCAAAACGGGGCGAGGCCAGGGGCACCCAAAACTGTGCCTGAGGCAGGTGAGCTTGCAACAACTGAGCCGCCTTGAGCAAGACAGGCAGAACCGAGCGCAGCTCTTGCCGACGCGAAGCCGGCACCACCACCACCACCGTGGCTTCGGCAGGGATCCCCAACTGGGCTCTGGCGGCAGCACGGCTGGGCACAGCGGCCAAAATATCCAACAGGGGATGGCCCACATACTGGACATGGGCTCCTGCCGCCGCGTAGTAGCGGGCTTCCTCAGGGAAAATCGCCAACATCAGCCGCATCTGCTGGGCTAGTTGGTAGGTGAGGCGGGCATCCTGCGACCACACCCACTCTTGGGGAGCAATGTAATAGACGGCAGGGATCTGCCGCCGTTGCAGCAGACGGGCAATGCGGCTGTTGACGCCGATGTAGTCCACCAGCACGGCCACATCTGGCGGGTCTTGGGCTAAAAAGCGGCGAATCTTCCACTCCGTCCAGAGGGCGGGGCCGACAAAGGGAAGAGCCTCTAAAATGCCAACAGAGCTGATCTCGGTGGTGCGGTGCAACAGACGGGCCCCGGCAGCAGCCATGCGCTCCCCTCCCACGGCGGTGATGCGCAGCTGAGGGCGTTGGCGCAGCAATTCTTCGATCAGATGGCTGGCCTGCAGATCCCCTGAGACCTCGCCCGTGCAGATGAACAGGTGGCTCACCAGAGCTACACTCCCGACCGCAGTTCTCAATCATCCAGCTCTGAAGTGCTCTGCACCGGCGGATCTTCCCCCCTCCCGCGCAGGGCCGGCAGAGGGCCACGTCGTTGGGGCTGGGAGAGGGAGTCTTCCAAAAATTGCAGCAGATGTTGCAGGGATCCCGTCTCGTCCACCCACTCTTTCCCCTGTAGGGAAAGGACATGGCGCTCTCCCTCCGCACCGCTGTTACAAACGACACACAGGCTGCTGCGCAGTGTTTGCAGCGCTTTTTCCAAAGGCAACCCTGAGCGGTACAAAAATCGGTAGACCTGCCGCAGCAAGGGCAGGGATCCCTCCATCCCTTTGGCTCGCCGCAACCCCACCAAGTTCAGACCGCGGATGCGAGCCGGATGTCCTTCCACCAACATGTAGGGGGGAACGTCGCGGTCAACCCGGCTCATCGCCCCCACCATGGCCAAGCGCCCGATGCGGGTGAACTGGTGGATCCCGACCATGCCGCCAATGCGGGCTTGAGACTCGATGTGGATATGGCCGGCCAAAGAGACAGCATTGGTAATCACCACCTGATTTTCGATGACGCAGTTGTGGGCGACATGGGTGTAGGCCATCAGCAGGTTGTAATCTCCAATCAGGGTGGCTTCCCCTTCATTGGTAGCCCGGTTGATGGTGACGAACTCGCGGATGCGATTGCCTCTGCCGATTACCACTTGAGAGGGGGCGCCGCTGTACTTCAGATCCTGAGGCTCGGTGCCCACAACTGCTCCCGGAAAAATGTGGTTGCCCTCGCCGATTTCCGTCCAGCCATCGATCACCACATGGGCCCCCACCACCGTATGGGCAGCAATGCGAACATGCTCGCCGATCACCGCATAGGGGCCAACCTGCACCGTTTCGTGCAGCTCAGCTTTCGGATGGATCACCGCAGTGGGATGAATCCGCTCCCGTGAGCGGTGCGGCGCACTTGCAGAGATGTTGGGAGTGGATCCCGCTGAAGCGAACGAACTCATTTCCGACCTAGCCAGCAACTGTGGTTACGCTCCCAACCCTGCGAAGGATCACCAAGACTTGACTCCAGGGGAGATGAGCCTTAGAGCTACGCCCCACTGTCGCGACAACATGTTTACCGTATCCCGACAGAAAGGCGCAAGCAGCCCCTGAGCCATCTTTACTATCCCAACACTTTATCTCAATTGCGAGAACACCCACACCGGAGCGCCTCCTGGATGGCCGCTGTTGGCCCATCAATCCACCAGGGAGAACATCAGCTCCCCCTCGGTTACCAGTTGCCCTCCCACCTGAGCGCGGCAGAACATCTTGCCAATGCGCCTCTGGCGAATGGTGAGCAAATCGGCGGAGAGCAGCAGCTGATCCCCCGGCAGTACCGGGCGGCGAAAGCGAACGCCATCGATCCCGGCAAACAGGGCCAAACGCCCGGCCACGTCCGGCAACTTGGTCAACACGATCCCCCCTATCTGGGCCATGGCCTCGACGATTAGGACGCCGGGCATGATGGGTCGGTTGGGGAAATGCCCTTGAAAAAAAGGCTCGTTGAAGGTGACGTTTTTCAGGCCCACCGCCCGTTGCCCCGGTTGATACTCCACAACCCGATCCACCAGCAAGAAAGGATAGCGATGGGGCAAGATCTCCAAAATCTGCTCCGTTGTGAAGACGGGGGGAGCAGTTGACAATTGAGCGGCTGCCTCAGCCGAGAGGAGGGGAGGAGGGGAGACATCAGAGGCCATGGTGAACCCACAGAGGCAGAGGACAAAACCAAATCCCGGACGGGGAGCATGACTCTAGTCAATAATAAGCTCAACTATACTGAAAATAATGTATAATATGTTCAGTACGGATT
>NZ_JANSHW010000049.1:0-8293 GCF_047461815.1 Synechococcus sp. R6-10 | reverse complement strand
CCATGCCACCGGGATCCCTCAAGATTTATCCCTTGCGCCTTTTCCCCGGCCAAGATCTCAAGCAGGAACTGGAGCGAGTGGCCCGGCAGCAGCCCTTGCAAGCGGGGTTTGTCCTCAGCGCCGTCGGCAGCCTTAGCCAAGCCACCCTGCGCCTGGCCGACCAAACGGGGGATCACCTGTTGTCGGAACGCCTGGAGATCCTGGCCCTGAGTGGATCCCTGTGCCCTGACGGAGTCCATCTCCATCTCACCGTTGCCGATGCCCGAGGCCAAACCTGGGGGGGACACCTGCGCCCCGGCTGCCTCATCTACACCACCGCCGAAATTGTCCTCGCCGATAGCCCGGAGTACCGCTTCTCCCGTCAACCGGATCCGGCCACCGGCTACCTGGAGTTGCACATCCAACCCGTGGCAGGGGATCCCTGCTGGCCGTCCCCACCCCCCCAACCCCAGCAAAACCAGCAGACAAAACCAGAGGCTGACAACAGCAGGCCGAAAAGCTTACAGTAGTCAACATGAGTTACCTAAAGCTAAAGGGGGCTTGTGAGCGCCAAGCCGAAAGCTTCACGGAACTCATGGACGCTTTGCGGTGTGGCGGGCATGTTACTGGGTTTTCGGACGCAACTCATTACTTAACCGCAAGCAAACAACTCTAGCCGCCCAACACGCTGGGGTAGCCCGCCACGCCTATAACTGGGGCTTAGAAGTCTGTCGGCAAGCCCTGGAGAACCAGCAAAAACTTCCCACCGCCATTGACCTGCACAAGCGCCTAGTGGCCGAGGTGAAGAAAGAACATCGCTGGTACTACCAGGTCTCCAAATGCGCCCCTCAGCAGGCATTACGCAACTTGGAGCAAGCCCTTAAGCGCTGGCGGGGTGGGTTGGGGAAGTTTCCCCGCTTCAAACGCAAGGGAGTGCGAGACAGCTTTTACCTGGAAGGGAGTATTCGCACTTCTGGCAACCGCATCAAGGTACCTATCTTCGGTTGGCTGCGCTGTGCAGAGCTGCTCCCGGTGACCACACCCAAGAACGTGGTTGTTAGCTTGAGAGCCGGACATTGGTACATCTCCTTCAAGTACGAAGCTCCAACACCCCAGGTGGAGAAGACCGGAGAGGTGGTGGGAGTGGATTTGGGTATCCATCACCTGGCCACCTGCTCCGGCGGGGAAGTGTTTCCCAATCCCAAGCCCTACCGCAAGGCCCAGCGGCGTTTGGTCAGGCTGCAACGGCGGCTGAGCCGTAAGCAGAAAGGCTCTGCCAACCGCAAGAAGGCGGTGGTGCAGTTGGGCAAAGCTCACAAGCGGGTGGCAGACATAAGGACTCCGTCCCGCTTACGCGATCGGCAAGACAATCTGCACAAGCTGACGACTTACCTGGCCAAGAGATACCGAGTGGTGGTGATAGAGGACTTGCAGGTGAGGAACCTGCTCAAGAACCGCAAACTGGCGGGATCCCTGTCAGACTGTGGGTTCTACGAGTTGAGGACTCCGTCCCGCTATCGCGAACGGCGACAGCTAGAGTACAAGGCCCGGCTCTACGGCTGTCAGGTGGTGGTGGCGGATAAGTTTTATCCGTCCAGCCAACTGTGTTCACGGTGTGGCCACAAACAGAAGATGCCACTCAGCGAGCGGGTATTTCGCTGCCCGTGTTGTGGTCTGGGGATAGACCGCGACCGCAATGCAGCGCTGAACCTGGTGCGGTGGTATTTTGAGTGCTACTTAAAGCGCTCAACTACCCCAAGCTCTGGGGAAAGAGACGCCTGTGGAGATTCCTCTGGCGGGGTGGTAAGCCTGAAGCTTACTACCAGTCACGAGTCGTGGAAGCAGGAAGAAAGCAGAGACGCGACAGGCACTGAACACTCTGGAAGTGTTTGTTAGCGTTTCGTAGGTCTTTCGGAGCGGTCATCAGTACCCCGTTGAGCAGCCAGAAATTGTTAAGCTTAACGCACGGATGGCAGTATCCGGCCATGCCCCGAGTGACAACTGCTGACGAGCTGCTGACAGAATATGCCTCTGGCGAGCGCAACTTTCAAGAATCCAACCTGGTGGGGGTGGACTTGGTGCGCTCCAACTTGCAAGGGGTGAATCTGAGAGGGGCCAACCTCTCCTTTGGCAAGCTGAGTGGCATTAACCTGCAGGAAGCCGATTTGCGCGGCGCCGATCTCAGCTCGGCCAACTTGATGGGGGCCAACCTCCGCGGGGCCAATCTTTGGGAAGCCAACTTGATCGGCGCGGATCTCAGCTTTGCCGACTTGCGGGAAGCCAACTTGCACGGTGCCTACCTTTGGGAAGCCAAGCTAACCCGTGCACAACTGCAGGGATCCGATCTAAGCGGGGCAAAAATCGGCGGAGCAGTGCTAACCGGCGCTGACCTCAGCGGAGCCACCCTACCCGACGGGAGTGTGCGGGCTTGAGCCACCCCCCCAGCAGACAAGGCAGAATGGAACTGTTGCGACGGGATCCCTGATGTTGCTGCTGTTCAACTTGGTCTTGACACTGCTGCTGGCTTTGGGAGTGGCAGTCCTGGCCGGACAAAACCCCACCACCCTGACCGTACACTTCTTGATGTGGCGCTCGGTGGAGCTGCCTTTGGGATTTCTCATCGCCGTGGCCGTCGGCTTGGGCCTGTTGACGGTGGGGCTGGGCTCTCTCCTCTGGCCTGGGCGCAGCTTTTCTGCCACCGCCCGCCAATTACAAGAGCGGGTGCGCCAACTGGAAATGCAGGATCAACCGCCCCAATAACGCACAATTGCCAAAGGGATCCCCCTGCTTTCTGGCTTTGGCTCAACGGCTTCGCTCCCGCCGTTGACTTGCTGGACGATTTTGTCGGTGGCCCTGAGGAAAGCGTGCCGAAATAGCTCGCCGACTGAGACTGGGCGTAAGCTGAGAAAGGATCCCTTCGCCGTCTGCTTGATCAGTGCGTATCTCCAACCTTAACCATGCCTCATTCCCAACCCACTTCCCCGGATAGCTCTCCCCAAGACCCACGGGCCCTGCGCAAAGCCCTGCGCGGATCCAGCACCTACTTTGCCAAGGGGTTTGAAGAACACAAGGATCAGGCTCAACTGGAGCTGCAAACCACCTACAAAAGCCCCCTTGTGGAGCAAATCCGCGCCCAGGCTTACCGCTATCAGCGGGGTGACATCACCATTCACCTGGCCAGGGCCTTTGGCTTTTGCTGGGGCGTGGAACGGGCGGTGGAATATGCTTATGAAGCGCGGCGACGCTTTCCGGATCGGCAACTGTGGATCACCAACGAGATCATCCACAACCCTCTGGTAAACCAGCACCTGAAGGAGATGGGGATCCGCTTTGTGGAGAAAGGCCCAGACGGCAAGAAGGACTTCTCTCAGATCCGGCCCCAAGATGTGGTGATCTGGCCTGCTTTTGGGGCAAGTGCATCGGAAATGGCGTTTTTTCGGTCGCAGGGCAATGAGATTGTCGATACCACCTGCCCCTGGGTTTCCCGCGTGTGGAACCAAGTGGACAAGCACCGCGCGGCCCAATTTACCTCTGTCATCCACGGCAAGTACAACCACGAAGAAACCGTAGCCACCAGCTCCTTTGCCGAAAAGTACCTGGTGGTGCTGAACCTGGAAGAAGCGGAATGGGTCGCCCGCTACATTTTGCAGGGCGGAGATGCGGCAGAATTTCGGCGGCGCTTCGGCAAGGCCACTTCCCCCGGTTTTGATCCGGATCGCGATCTGGAGCGGATCGGCATCGCCAACCAAACCACCATGCTAGAGGGGGAGACCCGCGCCATTGCTAAGCTCTTTGAGACCACCATGCTGCGCAAATATGGCCCCCAGGAGTTAGACAACCACTTCATGAGCTTTAACACCATCTGCAATGCCACCCAAGAGCGGCAGGATGCCATGTTCGAGCTGCTCGAGCAACCTTTGGATGTCGTGGTGGTGATCGGGGGGTTTAATTCCTCGAATACCACCCACCTGCAGGAAATTGCCCTGGCCAAGGGCTTGCCTTCCTTCCACATCGATGGCCCCGACTGCATCCAACCCAACAACCGCATCCGTCACAAGCCTCTTCACCAAGACCCGACGGTTACCGAAGGGTGGCTACCCGATGGGCCGGTGCAAATCGGCATTACCTCCGGTGCCTCTACCCCAGACCGCGTTGTTGAAGAGGTGATTCAACGCATCTTCGCTCTACGTGAAGAACCCCGGCGGATCCCTGCCTAGGGATCCCTTCCCTCTCCCTCTTGAGCGTGCTCAACACCCTTTTTCAGGTTTATCCTCCCTTGCTGGGCTGGACGCTGCTGGGGTTTGCTCTCCAGAAGGGGCTGCCCGGCGGCTGGAATCGTTGGCTGGATCCCCACGCCTTGGGGCGATTCATGTTTTGGGTGGGAGTGCCCCTCAGCATTGTTGGGTTTATGCAGGGAGTGGATCTGTCGGGTCAAATCTGGGTTGCTCCCCTGATCTGCTGGCTGTCGGTGGGGCTGGGGTTTGCCTTGACCAGCGCTTGGCTGTGGTGGCAGCGCCACAACTGTTGGAGCAGTGCCCAGCAGGGCAGCTTTCACCTAACCGCCACCCTGGGGAACACCGGGTATTTGGGCTATCCCATCTGTCTGGCTGTGGCCGGAAGGGCTTACTTTGGCTGGGCCCTGTTCTATGATCTGCTGGGCACTCTGTTCATGGCCTACGGGTTTGGCGTGTGGGTGGCCAGCCGCCACGGCAGTTCCCATGCCCAACCTTGGCAGGTGGGCCTCCACATTTTGCGCACCCCTGCCCTCTGGTCTTTTGCTATGGGCCTACTGCTGACCCGCGAACCCCTGCCGGGTTGGCTCTCTCAAGGGTTGGCGGCTTTTGCCTGGAGCATGATCCCGCTCAGTTTGATGATCCTGGGGATGCGATTGGCCCAGGTGAAGCGCTGGGGATCCTTTCTTGCCGCCGGAGTGGCCCTCTTGATCAAAATTGTGATTGTGCCGCTCTTGGTGGGAATCGGCCTTGCCTTCACCCCCTACCCGCCTCTGGCCAAGCTGGTGCTGGTCCTGCAGAGCGGTATGCCCCCCGCCATCGCCACCCTGGTGCTCACGGAAGAATACGACTTGGATCGGGAAATTACCGTAACTGCCTTGGCCGTGGGCTACTTAGCCGCCTTGCTGACCTTGCCCCTCTGGCTGGGACTCTGGGGATCCTAATAGGCCAGGTGAGACAAGGTTTGCTCGAGGTAGCTATGCACCAGTTGATCCAGCTCTGCTTCCTGAGTGGGCAACTCCCGGCCCTGGAGCCATCCCCGAAAACCCGAGCTTTCCACAATGGCCTGCCGCAATGGCTTCCAAACTGCTTGCGTGCGCAGTGCTGTATCGGAGCTGAGAGCAGGACTGATCATGAGAAGAAGGTGAGTAGGAGTGATTCACCCTCAGAATAGCTTGGATCCCAGTTGACTTTGGCTCTCTAGGATACAAATCTCCCCTCTATGCTGAGCAAGCCTTCTCTCAGTCGCTCAAGCCAAAAAATCCTCAATATAGTCATTCCAAACTAGATTGAGACACTCCCCAGGCGTTCCGCGCTGCTTCCGCGGCCACCCCCAGACCTTCTCCCAGAGGGAGAGAGGAGCTGGACAGAAATGTTTCATTCCTGTTTAAAATGACCATACATCCCATCAACTCGAGCAAGAGGCCCAGGGATCCCTAAACGAACAATTGGCTGCGCTGCTCGACCCGCAAAGTTGGCCCCAAGGCATTGAGAAGAGAGACGCCGTAGCTGCGGGCAATGATGCGGCTATCCAAAATGGCCACCCATCGGGTGGATGAGCTGGAATCTTCTCCCGAATCAGAGCCTTGCCGCAGAGGCGCAACAGCCCGTTGCAACTGGGCAGCGGCCACCGGCAAAAGGTACTGACGAAACCAGTCCTGCTGGGTGCGTTGCAGATATTGCACCCGTCCGGCCACCCTTGGGTCTTCCACAGAAGGGAAGGGCAAAGTGGCGATCACCATCAGCTCAGGGCGAGGCAAGCCGGCCTTGTGGTGTAGCCAGTAGGGCCAGTCGCAGACCAAAATGCCCTTTTCGCCGGGGAACGGGCTGTTTACCCGCACCCGTGAGCCGAATTCGGCAGCCAAAGCCGCCCCCACCTGTGCCTGCAGAGGTTGATCCGACACCAACACCACCACGAAGCCCTGCGCCTGAGGGATCAAGTTTTTCAGCTCTTGCAGCAGGTGATCCTGAAATAGAGGGCTGTTGGGCAGGGGGAGGCGCGGCAAGTAAAGGGAAAGCTCCGCCCCGCCAGAACGTGGCCAACCCTCGCCTGAGGCAAACCGCAACGGCGTCAGATCCGGCAAGCCCAACCGTCGCCGGTAGGTTTCCGCCTGGCGATCCAGATCCAGCGCTTCCCCGATAATCACCACCGGCTGTGTGGCCCAAATGGGGGCCAACCAATCCTGCAGAGCCGCCGGGCTGTGGTGAAGGGTGAGGCGACCGGTTTCTCGGTCGGTTTCGGCCCACCAAATCCATTTGGAGACGGGATCCCCCTCAGAGCTGAGCCGCCGGCGGATTTGATCCCAGGGATCCGGCAGCCAGCCGGGGTAGCCTGTCACCAAAGACAGCACAGCATCCAGGTGAACCTGTTCATCCGCATGAAGCAGACAGCGGGAAAGAGGCCGCCGCAAAAGCTGCAGGGACAAATTGACCTGAACCTGGGAGAGCTGCTCCGCCTCGGCAGGGAAGATTTGCCGGAGCTGTTGCCAATGGCTGGCTTCCAGGGTCACCGTTAGCGCCTGGTAGGCCCAATCTTCCAGGTCTTCGGCTCCATCCAGGATCAAAGGGATCCCTGTTGGCACTTCCGGGGATCCCTTTCTCAGGCGAGCTTGCAGCCAATCCAGGGGATCCACCAACAGCAACCCCTGGAAATCGGGATCCGGCCAACGGTCTTTTTGCAGGACGGGCTTATGCAACTGCAGGGTGTGCTGTAGCCAGGGGATCTCTTCCCCCAAAATTTGCGCCTGCACAGGAGCTGTAGCGCAGAGCAAGGTGGGGTTGGGCCACATCAGGGCCGGCAGCAGATAACTGAGGCGGTGCTGACCCCCAGCAGGCACCTGGATCAAGGTGCTGCGACCCAACCGCAACCCTCGCGCCACCATGCGAGCCATCGTCAACTGGTGGGGCCACAGGGCTTCGGGAGACTGCCGCAAAAGCTGCCGCAACTGTTGGTGGACTTCAACCTCAATCACGGTTCAGTACGCCGGGGGTCTGCCACAGACGGTAGGGTGAACTAGCCTATTCTAGGGTAGAGAAGAAAACCAAAGCCCATCTCTGGGGTGAGCGATGTCTCTTCTAGCTGCTGTTTCCACGGGATCCCTGCTTCTGGATCGCTCCGGGTGGGGCCGTTTGCGCATGAAGGGATCCCCAGGCTTGGACTATCTGCACAACCGAAGCACCCAAAATCTGAAGGCCCTCAAGCCAGGGCAGGGGGCCGACACGGTTTTCGTGACCCCCACCGCCGGCATCCTGGATCTGGCCACGGTGTACGTGGGAGAAGAAGACTGCTGGATCTGGACTTCACCCCAGCGGCGCAGCCTGCTGATGCAGAGTTTGGGGCGCATGCTGCCTTTGGTGCGGGGAGCAGAGTTGAAAGATGAGACGGACCAGACCTTTGGTTTTGGGTTGCTCGGCCCCCAGAGTCAGGCTCTCCTGGAGCAAGTGGTGAGCTCAGAAGAGATTCCGACCAGGCTCAATGAGCACTGCGCCGTGGAGATCCAGGGGATCCCTGTCCATCTGGCTTGTGGCACGGGTCTTGCCCAGCCGGGGTTTACCCTCTGGGGCACCATTGACCAGAAAGTCGCTCTTGAAGAATGCTTGCTCCAAGCCGGAGCCAAGCTGGCCCCACCTGAGCTGTGGGAAGTCCTCCGCCTAGAAGCGGGTCGACCTGCCGCCGACCAAGAGCTGACCTCAGACTACAACCCTCTGGAAGCCGGCCTGTGGCAGGCTATTTCCCTTGGCAAAGGTTGCTACGTTGGCCAGGAAGTCTTGGCCAAGCAAGTGACCTACAAGCGCATTCGGCAAACCCTGTGGGGGATCCGCCTTCAAGGAGAAGCTCGTCCTGGCACAGAGATTTTGCGGCAGGGGGAAAAGATTGGTTTACTGACCAGCGCGGGCTTGACTTCGCAAGGGTACCTGGGATTGGGATACGTGCGCACCAAATTCAATCCTGCCGAGGGGCTGGAAGTTGAAGTCGGCTCAGCGCCGGGAGTCCTGACCCGAATGCCGTTTTTGAGCTTTCCGCCTATTGTCTGAGGTTGTTTTTGCAGACCTCTCTCCTCTCTTTTCTAGAGGGAGAAGCG